>RFIM01000244.1 GCA_003695215.1 Chloroflexota bacterium | reverse complement strand
CTGTGGCCCTGAGTATAGCAGAGCCTGCCTCTGTTTGTCAAGCGCCAGTTGCGAAGCCGTTTGAGGCTGCCTTGGCGCTTGGACGTTGTGGCGCGCATTCTACCACACTCTCCGCCCCTGTCAAGGGCATCTGTGGCGCTTCTGAAAAGGCGCTTGACAAACATCATCGCGCATTTTAAATTAGCTGTATGGTTATGATTATTTGCCTATGCGCTGAACGATGCCTCAGAGGACAGTTTACATAAGCAATCATAGCGAGAATGACCTGCTCAAGCAGCTCGAAGCAACGCTCTTGAGCGACGAGACAGCCTTGCGCATTGCTGAATTCTTCAAGGCACTCAGCGACCCGACGCGTGTGCGGATCATAAGCGTCCTGGCACAGGCTGAGCTATGCGTCGGCGATTTATGCACGCTGCTCGGCATATCACAGCCCGCAGTTTCACAACAGCTGCGCTTGCTGCGTCAAGCGCGCCTTGTGACCGTACGCCGAGAAGGCAAGCACGTTTTCTACACGCTCAGCGATGAGCACATCCGTAGCGTTTTCCAGCAAGGCCTCGATCACGTTCAAGAGTGACGCGTTGATAGCCCGCTAAGGCCCACGAAAGCGCGCTAGGCGATCTTGCACAGCAGCGCAACCGATGCTAGCGAGCAAACCTAGCGTGAAGAGCAACAATGGCACTACTGTCAGCGCGCTGCCGACTACGATCAGCAACGCGCACAGCAGCACAGCGGCGCTGAAAAACGGATTCTTGACTACCATCAGCGCCGCGTTGTAGAGCGCCATGCCCAAATGCCGACGCTCCATCTCCTCCAAGAGCGGAAAGACGTATAGCAACATCAGCAGCCATGAGAGCGCTGCGATGAACCAAATGCCGCGCAGCAGCCAGAACAATGCGCCCGTCTGCTGTGCGTAAGCAGCGAAGTTGACATATAGGACTGCCCAGAAGGCGAGATTGAGCGCGCCAAGCAACAGGCCGTGCCAGAAGTAGCGCCGTACGCCGCGCCAAAAGTCATCAGGATGCGCAGTTGGCGCGGCGTGCGCGTTATGCGCCATATGAGCCAGGCCTGCGAAGGCGAGCGGCGCGCTGAGCAGCGGCAGACTGAGCAACACGGCGAATAAATTCGCCACAATGAAGACCCAGCCGAAGCGCTCAAAGACAACCAAGCCGCGCCAGACTGCCCGCACGCCTTCGATCACGTCTAGCCTTTCACGCCTGTGTAGCTGACGCCTTCGATGAAGAACCGCTGGAAGATGAAGAAGATGACAGCCATCGGCAAGGTCGTGATGACCGAGCCTGCCAGCATCAAGTCCCACTGGATAGCGTCGCCTGTCACGCCGCGCAGGAACGCCAATGCCAATGGCAATGTGTACAGATCGCGGTTCAAATTCAGGGCGATCAGCGGACCTTGGAAGTCGTTCCAGGTGCCTTGAAAGGCGAAGATCGCCATGGCTGTGAGCGCCGGTACCGCCATCGGTAGGATGATCACGAAGAACATGCGGAAACGGCTAGCGCCGTCGATCTCGGCCGCCTCTTCGATCTCACGCGGAATGCTTTCGAAGAACTGCTTCATCAGGAAGATACCGAAGGCATCGGCAAAGTACGGTATCAGCAATGCCCAGTAGGTATCGATCCAGCCGAGCTGACTCAGCACTAGGTAGCGCGGAATTAACAAGACAATGCCCGGCACCATGAGCGTCCCGACCAGCGCGGCGAAGGCGAAGCCGCGGCCCGGAAAACGAATGCGCGCCAACGCATAGCCGGCTAAGCTGTTGAACAGCACGCGCATGATCGTCACTAGAATAGCGATGAAGAAGCTGTTGAAGATCGCGCGTGGAAAATTGATCTGCTGTGTGGTCAGCGCGCGCTCGTAGCCTTGCAACGTCCAGCTGTAGGGCGTGCCGTCAGCGCGGACGCCTGGCGTCAGGCGCATTGGATTGGCGGCGATGTCTGGCAGTTCCTTGAACGAGTTCACTACAGCGAAGACGAAGGGCATGATCATCGCCAAGGCGAACAGGATCAGCACGGCGTAGGTCAGCACGGCACGGACGATCTTGCCCGTATTCGGCGGCAGCGCAAAGCCGCGTGCCCCAAAGCCTTGTTGTGCAATTGCTCCAGTAGACATGCAAACGCTCCTCTCGCTATTGCTGCACAGTCTTGCCGACTAAACGCCGCTGGAAGATGGTGAAAATGGCGATGATCACGAACAGCACAAAGGCGAGCGCTGCGCCAAGCCCTGCCTGTGAGTCGCGCAGGTTGCGGAAGACAATCCAGGCGATGGTTTTCGTAGTGCCAGCAGGATTACCCTGCGAGATCACGTAAATCTGGTCGAAGACTTGGAAGCAACCGATCAGGCCGATAGTCAGCACGAAAAATGTGGTCGGGCGTAGCATCGGCACTGTGATCAGGCGGAACTGCTGCCAGCGCGTGGCGCCATCTACAGAAGCTGCTTCATAGAGCTGACGTGGAATATCCTGCAAGGCAGCTAGGAAGATCAGCATCATAGTGCCTGTTGTGGTCCAGATCGCCAAGAGCATGATCGCCAACATAGTGACGGACGGGCCGCTGATCCACTGCCAGATAGTCTGCCCGAGAACGTTGGTCTCAGTCATCCAAGCAGGTGCTGTGCGCGCCGTCAGCCCGAAGAGGCGCAAGAAGTTGTGGATGATGCCATTGGCGTCGTTGATCCAGGTCACGGGCGTGTATTGCAGGCCGAGGAAATTCGCCACACCGCCGATCACGCCATTGATCACGCCGTTGCGATTGAACAACCACAAGAAGATCGTGGCGATCACAATGGACGAGGTGATCGACGGGAAGTAGAAGGCGACGCGGAAAAAGCCGCGGAAGCGCAGGAACTGTTGGTTGACGATGAACGCCAAGACGAGCGCGAGGATCGTCTGTGTAGGCACGACGCCGAGCGTGTAGTAGAAAGTGTTCTTGATAGCGACGAAAAACTCATCGCGCACGACAGTCGTGCCATCCAAGCCGAAAATGCGGGCGTAATTCGCCAAACCGACTCCTGCGGCTTCTGTCGGCGGCTGCAAGCCGTTCCAGTTGGTGAAACTGATCAGGAAGGCGCTGAGAAGTGGCAGGAAGATGAAGGCGATGATGATGATCAGCGCGGGCAGGATGAAAGTGAAGCCTGCTAGGCGCTCCTGAGCTTTGGCGCTCAAGCGGAAGCCGCCTTGATTCCCTAGCGAAGGCGCTGCAACTGCCATAAGAAATGCCCTTTCTTAGAAAATTGATTTTTGCAAAAGCGCCTCGCCTTGCCCAGGCGAGGCGCCTTCCTTAGCTGCTAAGGTAATTGCTCAGGCTTAGCGCGAGGCGAGCACTTCGTTGCCGACGCGCTCGATCTCAGCCAGAGCGCCGCTCACCGTCTGATTCTCGCTCATGACCAGCGAGAGTTGTTCGTTGACCTTATCCAGCACAGCCTGGAAGCCTGGCACAAACTGCCACTTGCGCGCATACTCAGCGCCATTCAGGTACGGCTCAAGGTTCGGGAACTTCTCCAGCCAGCCTTGGCGCAGCGAGGCGCGCGTCGGCATCGCCAAGCCGAGATCAGTCCAGGCCTTCATGCCTTGGGCGCCGGTCAGGTAGTCCACGAACTTGATGGCGGCATCAGGATTCTTCGCCTTCATCGGCACAGCATAGCAAACCGTGAATGCCATGGTTGCCTTGCCAGCTGGGCCAGCAGGCAGCTCAACGGCCTTGTGCTTCAGGTCAGGGAACTGATCCTTCAAGTACGGCTCGATCCAGTTGCCCTCGAAAGCCATTGCTACTAGGCCCTTGCCGAAGGCCTCACCTGCCCAGCCCACGCCGAGATCAGCGGGCGTTTTGGCAAAACCATCAATGTAGAGATCAGTGTAGAACTTGAGCGCCTCTGCAGCCTCAGGGCTATTGATGGTCATCTTGGTGAACTCATCATCAGTCACAGAGCCACCAGCGCCGTACAGGAAAGCGATCCAGCGGGCGAAGTCAGCTGGCACCACCACACCGTAGACGCCATCTTTGGTCAGCTTCTCGGCTGCAGCGCGCATCTCTTCCCATGTGGTCGGCGCGCTCAAGCCTGCTGCCTCGAACATCTCGGTATTGATCTGCAGCGCTAGCGTGGAGAAGTCCTTGGGCGGGCAGTAGAACTGACCATTCGCCGTGAAGGCATTGCGCAGAGCAGGGTAGAAGTCCTCAATGTCCGTCAGCTTATCGCCGATGGGCATCAGCGCGTCAGCGCGCACCAAATCCAGGAAGCGGAACGAGTCGACATAGAAGACATCCGGCGGCTCGCCACCTGCTAGCGATTTCTGCAGCGTGGTATCATAGTCCGGCACTTGATTGAGCGTCACCTGAATGTCAGGGTTAGCGGCGTTCCAGTCATCCACAATCTTCTGCAGGCGCTCGTTCTCAGAAGGCGAGGACGACCAGCCCATCAACACCAGATTGACAGTTTGCGCGGCTTGCGCGCTCGGGACGGCTGCAACCGCGATCAAGGCGATGGCGATTGCAAAGGCGAGGAAACGAAAGGTCTTGTTCATGGCACAACTTCCTTTGGTGGTTAAACCACTTAAACGTTTAACTCAAGATTGAGTATAATGGCTTTGGGAAAATTGTCAAGGGATGTTCGCTGAAGGAAATCCAAATGCCTCAAATTTCCGCCTTCATCTTCGATCTAGACGGCGTGATCACGGATACAGCCGAGTACCACTACCGCGCCTGGAAGCGCCTTGCTGATGAAGAAGGGCTGCCTTTCAGCCGCGAGGATAACGAAGCTCTGCGCGGCGTCTCGCGCCGCGAGAGCTTGCTGCGCCTGCTGAAAGGCAAAGTGCTGCCCGAAGCGCAAATGGAAGAATACATGGCGCGCAAAAACGCCTACTACCGCGCCTTCCTGACGCAAATCACAGCGGCGGATTTGTTGGAGGGCGTGGCGGACTTCCTAGCGCAGGCGCGTGCGCACGGCCTCAAGCTCGGTATCGGCTCTGCCAGCAAGAATGCGCGCGATGTGCTCAACGGGCTTGGTATCACTGATCAGTTCGATGCCATAGGCGATGGCTATTCTGTCAGCCGCACGAAGCCCGCGCCTGATCTGTTCGTCTGGGTAGCGGGCAGGCTAGGTGTGCCGCCTGCTGAATGCGTGGTTTTTGAGGACGCTGAAGCGGGCATTGCTGCAGCGCGCGAGTGCGGCATGTACAGCGTCGGAATCGGCGATCCTGCTCGCGTCGGCGCCGCTGATCTGATCTTGCCCAACTTGGCAGGTGCGCAGGTCGACCACATTTTGAGCAGGCTTGCCAACTTAGCGCATTGACAGCAAGGCTTACTCAGGCTATGATGAGCATGTAGGTGAAACGTTTCAGAAGGTGATCGCATGGCAACGCTAAGAGAGGTTGCAGCGCTTGCCAAAGTGCCGTTACTGACAGCCTACCACGCCTTGAGCGGCACTCAGGCAGTGCCAGAGGCACAGCGCCAAAGCGTCCTAGCTGCTGCCGAGCAACTCGGCTACACGCTCAACATCACCATCAAAGACGTGGCTACGCTCGCTAACGTCTCGATCGCGACTGTTTCTTACGTGTTGAACGATAGCGCGCCTGTTAGCGCAGCCACGCGCCATCGCGTTCTAGAGGCGGCTGCAGCGCTCAATTACCGTCCTAATGTCAATGGCAGGACGCTGCAGGCGAACAAAACGCGCTTAGTCGGCTATGGTTGGCATAATGTCAAGCGCGGGCACAGCGCGCCGCTGCTGGATCGCTTCACCTACTGGATGGCGCAGGCGGTTGAGTCTTATGGCTATCACGTGCTGACCTTCGCCCACAGCGAAGAGTCGCCAACAGATGCCTATGAGGAGCTAATCCAGACCAATCGCGTGGACGGCTTCATCCTAGCGCATACCAATCGCAACGATGCGCGCATCCGCTATCTGATGCAGATGCGCGTGCCGTTCGCTGCTTTCGGGCGCGCTAATGACCGTTGGGACTTCCCTTATGTGGATGTGGACGGCAGGCGCGGCATCGAGCTGGTCACTGAGCACTTGATCGGCTTAGGGCATACGCGCATTGCGCTGATCGGCTGGCCTGAAGGTTCGCTGAGCGGCGATGCGCGCGTGCAAGGCTACTTCGATGCCCTTGATGCCGCGGCGATCACGCCACAGCCCGCTTGGATCAGGCGCACTGAGAACAGCAGCTCAGCGGCAGCAGCAGCAGCAGCCGAGCTGCTCGTCTTGCCTTCTGAGCAGCGCCCAACGGCCATTGTGTGCGTCAGCGACCTGATGGCTATCGGCGTGATGAACTACTTGAATCGCTGTGGCATTCAAGTGGGCTATGACGTAGCGGTCAGCGGCTTTGACGACGACCCGATCACAGAGCTGCTCCATCCGCCCTTGACGACGTTGCGTCAGCCTGTGGATGACCTGGCCGCGCAAGTAGTGGCTCTGCTGATGGCAGAGCTGGAACGCACGCCCTTGCCACAACGCCAAATTTTGGTGGCGCCACAGCTGATCGTCCGCGCCAGCACCGATCCGAGAGTGAATTCACACAGCATTCTCCCTGCATAATAAGAGGCTAGGCTTTATGATTTCGCCCGTCGATCAGCGCACATGGCTCGTCAGCGAGTCACCGTTCAATCCTTTTAAATTGCACCATACCGAGACCATCTTCACCGTCGGCAATGGCTTCATGGGCGTGCGCGGCACCTTTGAGGAAGGCTACAGCGGCGCCCTAGCGACGACGCTAGTGCATGGCATCTTCAACCATGCTGAAGGCGATCTCGTTCCCGATCTGGTCAATTTGCCTAATCCGTTGCCCGTGCAAATCTGGGTAGATGGCGAGCTATTCCACCTGAACGCAGGCAAAGTGATCGGCTTTCGGCGCACACTTGACCTAAAGCGCGCCGTGCTGACCCGCGAAGTGCTGTGGCGCACCTCACAAGGCTTAGTGGTCAAGCTGACCTTTGAGCGCTTTGCCAGCTTGGCCGACGAGCATATCCTGGTGCAACGCGTGCGCGTGCGCGCCTTGCTCGGCTCGCCACAAATCGAGATACGCTCAACTGTGGATGCCAAAGTGACCAATCTCGGCACTCAGCATCTGACCGATGTGCAAACCAGCCTCACGGGCGCCGAAATTCTGGTGACAGCGCGCACCACGCAAAGCGGTTATGGCATTGCTGTATGCGCGGCGCACAGCCTAAGCCTGGAGACGCCTGCCCAGAGCGATTCCGAGCAAGTCTGCTATACGTTCGCTCTGCCACAAGAGAACGAAATCAGCCTGACGAAAGTCAGCGCAATCTATACCACGCGTCAGAGCGATCAACCTGCTGCAGCTGCGCAAAAGGCAGCGCATGCGGCGCTCGCAAAAGGTTATGAGATGCTCTTTGCGGCGCATTGTGCCGCATGGGAACAGTATTGGCATACCTCTGACGTGCAGATTGAAGGCGATGAGGTGGCCCAACGGGCCGTGCGCTTCACCACTTACCACGTCCTGATCGCTGCGCCACGCCACGATGAGCGAGTCAGCATCGGCGCCAAGACGCTCTCAGGCTTCGGCTACAAAGGGCATGTCTTCTGGGATACTGAGCTGTTCATGTTGCCACTGCTGATCGTGACTCAGCCCAAATTGGCGCGCAATTTGCTGATGTACCGCTACCACAATCTGCAAGGTGCGCGCAACAAGGCGCGCGCTAACGGCTATGAAGGCGCCATGTTCCCTTGGGAAAGCACAGATACAGGCGAAGAGACCACGCCGCAGTGGTCGCATCCACAGCCTGATGGCACGCGCATTCGCATCTGGACGGGCGATAACGAGCAGCACATCAGCACGGATATCGCCTACGCGGTGCTGCAATATTGGCGCTGGACAGGCGATGATGAATTCTTGGTGAAGTATGGCGCTGAGATTGTGCTGGATACAGCCGTCTTCTGGGGCAGCCGCGCCGAGTATAACGCCGAGTACGATCGCTATGAGCTGCGCAGGCAGATCGGGCCGGATGAGTATCACGAAAACGTGAACAACAGCGCCTTCACCAACAGCATGGTGCGCTGGCATTTGCAGCAGGCGCTCGCCGTGCGCGATTGGCTCTTGATCCATCATCGGCATGCGGGCCAGGCGCTTCTGACGCGCTTAAACATCACAGAAGAGCGCTGCGCCAAGTGGGCAGAGATCGCGGCGAAGATGTACATACCGCGCGATCCTGAGGCGGGCGTGCTAGAGCAGTTCGAGGGCTTCTTCCAACTAGAACGGCTCGATCTGACGCACTGGCAGCCGCGCGTCGCCAACATGGACTGGATTCTCGGCCACCAGCGCGCACAACGCACTATGGTCATTAAGCAGGCGGATATCGTCATGCTGATGGCCTTGCTCGGCGATCAGTTCGGCACGCTAGAGGAGCGGCAAGCTAACTGGGACTTCTACTATCCGCTTGTGGATCACGGCTCGTCGCTGAGTCCGTCTACGCACGCTTGGGTAGCGGCGCGGCTTGGCTTGCTCGAGGAAGCCTACAAGCTCTTCATCTACGCAGCCAACATCGACCTTGAGGATTTGAAGGGCAATGTGAGCGATGGCATTCATGCGGCGGCTTGCGGTGGCGTCTGGCAGGCTATCGCCTTTGGCTTCGCAGGCTTGTGCCTTGATGAGCGCGGCGAATTGCAGGTGCAGCCGAACTTGCCTTCGCATTGGCGCAGCCTGACTTTGCGCGCTTATCATCGCGGCCAGCTGAAGACCATCCGGCTGACGGCACAAGATTAGACTTGCCTAACGCTTTGCTGACGCTTGTTCCCAAAACCTGCCAAAAGACGTTATTATCTCTAGGAAGCACGGCTTGGGAATGGGCTTAGCAATGGCAAATGGGCAACCGCTAACGTATCTGAAAAACGGGCAAACGCTTGGCAAGTATCGGATTGAAGGCTTGCTTGGGCGCGGCAGCATGGCCGAAGTCTACCGCGCCTTCAATCCCGATCTAGCACAATACGTGGCCATTAAGGTCATCCATCCGCTGCGCCTCGACGATCCTGAGACTGTAGCGCGCTTTCGGCAAGAGGCGCGCGCTGCTGCTGCGCTCAATCATCCCAACATCCTGCGCGTCTTCGATCTGAGCGAGCAAGATGGCTTGCACTACATGGTTATGGAGCTGATCGAAGGTGAGACGCTCGCCAAACGCCTGGCAGCTGCGCCAAAAGGCCTACCCTTGCCCGAAGTACGCCAGTGGTTTCGGCAATTGTGCGATGCGCTAGACTACGCCCATCAGCGCGGCCTGATTCATCGCGATATCAAGCCATCTAACATCATGATCACCGCTGACGGCCGCCTGATCTTGGCTGACTTCGGCTTAGCGCGCCTCGCCAATTCCGAAAAGCTGACGGCCACAGGCTACACCATTGGCTCGCCGGCGTATATGTCGCCTGAGCAGATCGAAGGTGTCGCCGATTTGACGCACCTGACTGATATCTACGCGCTCGGCTGTGTGCTTTTCGAGCTGCTCACAGGCCGCACGCCGTTCATGGGCACGTCCAATGCCAGCGTCATCATCAAGCACCTGAACGAACTGCCGCCTGTGCCCAGCGCGCTAGTAGAAGGCTTGCCGCAGGGCATTGTTGGCATCGTTTTGCGCGCCTTGAGCAAGAAGCCCGATGACCGCTTCGCCACGGCGCGCCAGATGGCTGAGGCCTTTGAAGCAGCGCTCGACGGCCGCTTGGAGCCAACGATGACGGCACGCCTGCCCGAGCCGATCTCCAGCACGCAGACTGTCAAATCGCCTGTGGCCGATCCTGGCGCCTCAACGGCACACTTGCGGATCACTGAGCGCTTGCCCAGTGGCAACAACCGCTTCTTCTTCGCAGCTCTAGCCGTCATCGCCGTTTTCGGCGTGGCTATCGGGCTCGGCATGACAGCGCTGTTCAGTCAGCCGCCTGAACCGATGCCGCCTGAGGGCATGGTCTATGTGCGCGGCGGCACTTTCGTGATGGGCTCGGCAACAGGCGATGAACACGAGCGTCCGCCGCACAGCGTCACTCTCGCGCCTTTCTTCATAGATCGCACTGAGGTAACCAATCGCGCCTACTACGATTTCATTCGGCGCACGGGCTTTGAGGCGCCTGCCACATGGGAACAACCAGGCATCGATCCGACGTGGGAAGTCGTGGCGACCGAAGGCTATGTCGTCGGCGATGTGAACGACCGCTTCAGCTACGATGGCACCAAAGTCTTCCCGCTCGAAGACGCTCGCGCTGAAGTCAAGCTCGATCCGACTACCAACACAGGCAGCGTGATCGTCACTTTGACGGGCAAGCTGCAGACTGAGGCGAATCGTACCCTGGAAGGCGAGATTCGCATCGTCCATGACGTCTTCATCGGCACAGCCGCCTTTCAAAAAGGCGGCGTCGGCGCGCACGTCCACATGCACGGCGATAGCGGCCAAGAATCGCCTATCCTGCCTGCTGTGGTCGGCGATATCAACACTTGGGGCATGGCAGACGTCTACGTGAACGGCGAGTTGGTCTACAGCGGGCTAGGCGCGCACATGATGGTGATGCCAGGCGTGCGCGACGAACAGCATCGCATCCTGCGCGCCAACGGCACGTGCTGCTACTCGCCGCGCCGACCAGCTGATGGGCTGGTGGATACGGCGCGGCGCGAGCTGCTGCTGCTTTTGGTGCGCGATAGCAGCAGCGAGTATGGCGGTAGCTCAGCTGGTGGCTTACAGCCTGAGACGCCCGTCTGGATCGATCTGTATTTCCGCCAAGTGCGCTTCGTGCGCCGTCCGCCTGCGCCCAGCATCCCGCCCGGCGCCGATAATCAGCCCGTGACAGGCATCTCGTGGGCTGAGGCTGTGGCGTACTGCCGCTTCATCGGCAAACGCTTGCCGACCGAAGCGGAATGGGAGTTCGCGGCGCGCGGCACAGATAATCGGCTTTACCCTTGGGGTAACAAAAGCGATGAGATTCCTGCCAACGTCAACTCAGGCGTGCTGCGCGATGTCGGCAGCTTCCCTGAAGGCGCTAGCCCGTTTGGCGTCCTAGATATGGCAGGCAACGCATGGGAATGGGTTGCCGATTGGTACGCACCTGACTACTACGCGCAGAGCACAGGCGAGAATCCCAGAGGCCCCTCACGCGGCACGTTGCGCGTCCTGCGCGGCGGCGGCCCTGTGCAACGCGATCCGCTCGGGTTCGTCGAATATCGCGCCACGCACCGCCTGCCCGCTGATCCAAACGCGCGTGAGCGCTTCTTCGGCTTCCGCTGCGCCCAGGATGCCCGTGAGGTCGTCCGTTAAATGCGGCGCATTGCGCGCTTTGCCATCTACGGCGCCACTTGGCTTCTCCTGATCGTCTCGCTCGCCTTCAGCAGCCATAGCGCGCCGCCTTCAGCTGAGCCGAGCGCGCCTCTGCCAACCTACGACGCCAGCGCTTTCCGTGAGGTTGACTCGGCTCTTGAAGCCGCGTTCGCCGTGCCTGACGATCTGCGCCTGCTGAGGCCTGAAGATTTATGTGCCAATGTGCATGCCGCATGGAATCGCAATTGGCAGCGCGTCGTTGGCGCATTGACGCTGCTGGTCAATCAGGCGGCAAGCTGCGAAGGCGCTCAAGCGCCGCGTCTGCTGCTCTACCCTGCCTACTACAATTACGGCGCCGCTCTCGAGCGCCAAGGCGACCTGCCCGCTGCGCTGGAAGCCTATCGGCGCGCCCTAGCTGTGCAGCCGCAAGGCACGGAAGCCGCCCGTGCCCTGCGCCGACACAACGCCCTAACACCGCCACCACCTGAGACCTGCACTGAAGCTGAGATCGCCGCCGCTCAATTGCCCGTCTACACGCCTCACGGCAAAGGCGGCTTCGTGCGCCTTGAGGCAGGGCGCTTTAGCGCTGATGGCGCGCCCTTCATTGTACGCGGCGTGAATTACTATCCATCACGCGCGCCATGGCGGCGCTTCCTGACCGAAGCCGATCTGAGCGTCATCGCCCGTGAGCTCGACCTGTTGGCTGCAGCAGGCCTGAACACGATCCGCATCTTCGCTTGGCATGCCGCGCTCTTTCAGTGCGTTGGCAACGGCGTTGTGCCACGGCCAGAAGGCTTCGCGCGCCTTGATGGCACAATCCGCCTGGCCGCCGAGCGCGGTTTGCGCGTCCTGCTCACCTTGAATGACTTGCCCGACCTACTCGTGCGCCCGCTCTATACCGACTCTGAGATCGCGGACGCTCAGAGCCTGTTCATTGCAGCGCGCTACCGCGACGAGCCTGCTATCCTCGCCTTCGATTTGCGCAATGAAGGCGATATTGACTATGTGCGCGGCTATGCGCGCGCCGCTGACGTGATCGCCTGGCTGAACCAACTCGCGCCGCGCCTTCGCGCCGCTGCGCCAAACCATCTGATCACAGCAGGCTGGAATGAAGGCGCTTTGGCGACCGAGCGCGCTGTGGACTTCCTGAGCTTCCACCATTGGCGCTCGGCCGAGAACTTGCGCGAGCGCATCAACGCCTTGCGCGCCAACAGCCGCAAGCCAATTCTGCTGCAGGAATTGGGCTATCCCGCACGCGCGACCAATTCAGCGGCGCTTGCCGAGCAGGCGCGCAAGCTCGAAGCTGCAATCCGCACAGCTGAAGACGCCAACTTGCTTGGCTGGCTGCTCTGGGCAGCTTTCGATTTCCCGACTGAGGCCACGTGCCTTCCGCCTGCCTGCCCTAGCGCCGATAATGCCGAACATCATTTCGGCTTGTGGACGACCGCCTACGTGCCCAAACCTGCGGTGCGCGTCCTGGAGCGCTTTACGCGCTCGCCGTAAAATTCGACATCGTCATTCGCTCTAAGTGTTGTTTGGCACGTTTAAGAAAGGCTTGAGGGCGATGCGTTATAAACTATTCGGCAGAAGTGGCTTGCGCGTCTCGGAGCTGGCGCTCGGCACTATGACTTTCGGCGAGGACTGGGGCTGGGGCGCGCCCAAGGAAGAGGCGCGCAAGCTTTTCGATGCCTATGCGGAGGCAGGCGGCAATTTCATTGATACAGCGAACAATTACACAGGCGGCACTAGCGAGCGCCTGGTCGGCGAGTTCATCGCCTCAGATCGGCAACACTTCGTGGTGGCGACCAAATACACGCTCAGCACGCGCAGCGGCGATCCAAATTTCAGCGGCAACCATCGTAAAAATATGCTGCAGGCCCTTGAAGCCAGCCTACGCCGCTTGAACACAGATTACGTGGATATCTACTGGCTGCACGCTTGGGACTTCTTGACGCCCTTAGACGAGATTCTGCGCGCTTTTGATGATCTGGTGCGGCAAGGCAAGGTGCTATACATCGGCATCTCGGATACGCCGGCCTGGATCGTCTCAATGGCGAACATGCTCGCTGATCTGCGCGGCTGGACGCGCTTCACAGGCCTGCAAATTCGCTATAGCTTGGTTGACCG
The DNA here is from genome assembly GCA_003695215.1 of Chloroflexota bacterium. Lineage (GTDB taxonomy): Bacteria > Chloroflexota > Anaerolineae > Aggregatilineales > UBA2796 > CP2-2F. Next base: position 6,496 of record RFIM01000244.1, on the reverse strand, counting down.
CGCCGCTGAGCGCGATCTATTGCCCATGGCGCAGGCACTCGGCCTTGCCGTCACGCCATGGGGCATCTTAGGCAGCGGCGTGCTGACGGGCAAGTACAATGCAGGGCGCGAAGGCGTGCAAGGACGCGCTGCCAATTGGCAGATCGCTGAGCAAGCGCTCAACATCGCCCGCGAGGTTGGCGCCATTGCTGAAGCGATCGGCGCAAGCCCTTCACAAGTGGCGATCGCCTGGCTGCGCCAACAGCGCGGCCTGATCATCCCGCTGCTGGGCGCACGTAAGCTGGAGCAGCTCAAAGATAATCTTGGCGCGCTGAACGTGCAGCTAGAGCCGACGCATCTGGCACGCCTTGAGGCAGTCAGCCGCATCGATCTGGGCTTCCCGCATGATTTTCTGGCCAGCGGCGAGATTCGCAACATCGTCTATGGCGGCACACGCGATCAAATCGATTGGCAGCAGCCCTAGACTTGTAGCCCTGGCTGAATCGGTTGCAACGCGTGGCGCGCCGTTCAGCCGCGATCGAGCAGGCGTCGGATCAGATGAAGCACGCCACTCGTCGGCTTCAAAGGCTCAGCGCTGCTGGCAGGCCTGCCTAGCAAAGTGAGCGCTTGGCTCAGCTCGCGCGCGTCTAACCACACTCCGCTGCAAGTCGTGCAGAGATCAATTTTCAGGTGCGCGTAGCCAGGGAATTCGATCTGTTGCAGCGGCGTATGATCGCGCGGGCAGAGTCGGCTGCTCTCGTGGATCAGACGCTCCACGGGCGTCCCAGCGCGCAGCAGCGCGTCCACTTCTTCAATAGGGCGCTTAGCCAGTAGCGCCAACTCGCCGCCATCTAGCCAGTGGCCGCCACTGCGCGGACAGTGATCGATATGCACGCCTTCGATCATCGTGCCAACCATCTCAACATCAGGGTAGACAGGTGAACGCACGCGATCTACCTCCTTTGTAGTCTCTGCCAATTTTGCCGCGCAGCGCTGAACGCGGCAAGCCTCTTATGCACCAGCACGCGGCTGAAGTATATTGAAAGATTCTTGTTATAAGCGCGGCTTGTCTAACGCGGCTGAACCTATCAGACTCTCTATGATCCCCAGTTTCACTGACAAAGGAATGCGCTATGGCTACGATCACGCTCATTGATAATCAATACGTCACGCTCTGGTTCCATGAGGAAACAGGAATCGTCCATCACGTCTATCGGCTCGGCATCGGCGGCGATTACCTGAAGGAAGCGCTCATGCGCGGCACGGACTGCCTGATCGAGCGCAGAGCTTTCAAATGGCTCTCCGATAACCGCGCTATTGAAGGCGTCACGGATGAAGAGGCCAAGTGGATTGACGAGGTCTGGTTGCCGCGCACTATGGCTGCAGGCTGGAAGTACTGGGCGCTTGTGGTGCCTGAGTCAGTCGCGGGGCGCATGAACATGATTCAATTCGTGGAGTCGTTTGCCAATCAGGGCGTGACGGTGCGCGTCTTCACTGATCCTGATAAGGCGATGGACTGGCTGATCAACGTCGATAAGCGGGCCTAGAGCGCCTGAGAAAATCGCCCAGCTGAGCGCCGGGCGATCCATCAACGGCCGAAAGTGAACGGCGTAGCTGTGCCGATCAGGAAGAACAGCACGATTGTGGCATAGCCGAGCAGTTTGCGCGGCCTATCCAGCGGTGTGATGTCATCGCCCGGCGGCGGATGGCGCAGGCCTGTCAGAAAGGCGAGGAAAGCGAAGAACAGCAAGCTCGGGAAGATCGTCAAGCCGAGAAAGATCATGACAGCAAAGGTGAGCAAGGCGATCGTCCAAGAGGCCTCGCCGAAGAGCGTGTACATCACATGACCGCCATCTAACTGGCCGATGGGCAGCAAATTCAGCACGGTCAGCAGCATGCCGAACCAAGCGGCGAAGGCGATCGGTTGGCGCGCCACGAAAACCGCCAGCGACGAGATGTTGCGCCCGCCATAAGCCTGCAGCAGGTCAGGGCGCAGCAAATCGCCCAGCCCTTGCAGCAAGATCGGCATTCCGATGCGCTCGTTGCCGACGCCTTGCAGCAACAGGCTGTTCACGCCGCTAGGCGGCAAAAACAAGCCGATGATGTAGGCGATCAGCGCCACCACAAAGCCTGCCAACGGCCCGCTAATGCCGACGTCGAAGAGCGCCTTGCGATTGTTGAGCGGGCTCTTGATGAAGATCACGGCCCCGAGCGTGCCCAGCAAGAAGAACGGAAATGGGATGAAGTACGGCAGGGTCACATCCACTTTATGGCGGCGCGCTGCGAAGTAGTGGCCCATCTCATGCACGCCGAGGATCAACAGCAAGGTCAGGGCGAACGGCGCGCCTGCCTGAATGACGTTGCCGAGGCTGGCGAAATCGCCGCGCTGCAAGGCGCGCCAATTGAGCGCAGCGCCTTGAAATTGCGCGCCACTGAGCGTGGCAGTGATGATGGTGAGCAGCAAGAGCGCCACGTGCAACCAAAGCGGCGAGTTGATACGGCGCGGCTGCACAGTGCCTTCAATCAGCACGACCATATCTACGTTGCGGCGACGGCGCAGCATAGGCGTGTAGCCCAGCGCTGCGTAGCGCTTGAGCAGAATCGGATAAGTCGGCTCAGAATCAGCCAGCAGCTTGCCTTGAAAGACAATGGCATGGCCTGTAGCGCCGTTAGGCATCGGATGCTCTTGGTACTCCACGTTGTAGATCAAGAAGATATCCTCAAGAGCTGCGGCCAGGCGCTGGAGCGTATCCTCGGCCGATTGCACTGCAGAGACGGTCGGGCGCAGCGGCAGAAATTCCGATTCGCCCATCAATTCTGGTAAGGCCATATCTCACACACCATTGCGACTAGAGTCCGCTGCCTAGGCTGCAGCAGAGCTGGATGCTTGCTCAATGGATGCGCCTTGCGCAAGGCTTCACTGCGCCCTCGCTTGCCTGTGCAGCGCCTCGAACTGTTGGCGCATCTCAAGCGGAATTGGCAAGGGACGCATCGTGGTGAAATCCACAAAGACGCCATGCTGAGTGGCTTGTGTTGTCACCTCGCCATTCAATACGAATTCGGCGCTGATTGTGTAGCGCGTGCGCCCTAACTCTGAGAGCCACATGTGCCCGATGACAGGATCGAACATGCGCAGCGGCCGCTTGTACTCAATATGCGTGGCGATCAGCACTGGCCCATGCTTGCGCTCAACCATCGGCTGCAAGGGCATGAACTTCTCTAGCCACATCAAGCGCAGATCTTCCAGCCAGCGCACATAGACGATGTTGCTGACGATGCCCGCGAAGTCGATATCGTAGGTGCGGATAGCAATAGGCGTGCTGATCTCAAAGGCGCGCAGCCCTGCCGACATGTTCAAGCTCTCTCCTGGCCATTAGATAGCTGTGTGTGCTTGCTGAACAAGCGGCAAGCGTACGCGCATAGTCGTGCCATGGCCAACCTGGCTAAAGGCCTCGATCGTGCCGCCATGCGCCTGCACAATCTCCTGCGCTATGGTCAAACCAAGCCCTGTGCCGCGCTGCGTGCCCAGATGCGTGCGGAAAAACGGCTCAAAGACATGCTTGAGCGATTCGGCATCGATACCGATGCCGTTATCCTGCACATCCACAACGGCTTGCTCTGCCTCTCGCGTCAAACGCACCAGCACCTGCCCTTGTTCCTGCGTATAGTTTAGCGCATTCACCAGCAAATTGGTGAACACCTGCGTCAAGCGCTCAGCATCCGCTAAGATATATAGCGCTTCTTCAGCCAAGGCGCTGTGCAGCGCCACTTGCTTTTGCTCAAAATGCGGCCGCTGCACATGGATCACCTCCTCGATCAGCTCTTGCAGGCACAATTGCTCTCGGTTGAGCGCGATCATGCCGCGCTCAAAGCGCGTGATATCCAGCAGATCTTCTACCAGCGCTTGCATGCGCCGCGTCACTTGCTCCAAGACTCTCAAGTGATCGTCAGCGGCCTCAGGCTGACGGCGCAACAAGTACAGCCGCATCTTGAGATTAGTGAGCGGCGTGCGCAGCTCGTGCGCAGCGTTAGCGATGAAGCGATCTTTTTGTGCCTGCAAACGCTTTTCTGCGCTGATATCGCGCACTAAAATGACCGTGCCGACGAATCTGCCGCGCAAATCCGTCACCTTGCTGGCAGCAACTTTTGCCTCAAAGCGGCTGCCATCTCTGCGCGCAGAGCGCACCTCGCCTTGCCAGTAGCCCTCGCGCTCTAGGATTTGCCCAATCTGCTCGATGGATACCTGCGATTCAGACATAGGCCAGCTTGCCGCAAGTTCCTGCACTGATCGCCCGACGATCTCAGACTCGGCGTAGCCGAAGAGGCGATGAAAGGCAGGGTTAGTATAGGTCGCGCGCCAGATATCTTGCATTTCGAAGAAAATCACGCCTTCTTCAATCGCATCTAGGATGGCGCGTAGCCGCGCGCGTTCGGCTTCCAGCTCAAGCGTACGCCTGCGCACGTGCCGCTCCAGGTCTTTGGCATTTTGCTGAATCGTGCTGTACAGGCGCGCGTTCTGAAGCGCTATCGCTGCATAGCCGACGAGCGTTTGCAGGCGCTCGACATGCTCTTGAGTGAAGAAATTTGGTGTGGCGCTATCGAAATTCAGCAAGCCGACGACTTGCCCTTCGATCTCAATCGGCAAGCCGATGTAGGACTTGATCCACTCAGTGCCTTCGATCGGTATCCAGTGCGGCGCTTCATCTGTGTTCGGGATCAGCTCAGCGCGGTTGGTACGGCGTATATACTCAATCTTGGCGCGCACGTCCACGCGCTCAAATAAAGTTTTCCAGCGCTCTCGGGTTACATGGCTAGAGCGCCCGCGTGCCATGCTAACGTAGCCTTTGCCGAGATCGAACAAAATCACTGTGCTGCCATCGCATGGCACAAGGCGCTCGGCATACTCCAGAATCGTCTCTAGCACGCGCTCTGTTTCTAGCGAGCTGGTCAGCGCGATCGAAGCCTCTGCCAGTATTTTGAGCACAGCGCTGCGCTGCACTTCAGCTTCCTGAGCGCGCTGACGCTCAGTCACGTCAATCGAGATTCCGATTCCGCCAATGATCTGCCCGTTCTCATCCTGAAGCGGCATCAGGCGTATCTCGAGGACGCTCGTCGGGTTAGGCCTGATGACCACAGTTTGCTTTTCGCCTTGCAGAACGCGCGCCAAAGCCGCGCCAATGAAAACATCGCCTAAGGCTGAGTAGCCGCGCCACTGGCGCAGCTCAGCGAAGTGCGCATCCAGCAGCGAGCCTTCCATGAAGTTGACCACGCCTTCGCTATCGAAGGTGAAGAGCGCAATAGGCGCATTGCTGACGGCAAAGCGCAGGCGCGCTTCGCTCTCGCGCAGAGTGCGGTTGATCTCGGCGCGGCGCAGCGCACTCGCGAAGACATCAGCCGCAATGGCGAGCAGCGCGGCATCTTCATAGTGCCAAGGGCGCGCCTGGCTGACTGCAGAGAAGATCAGGCAGCCGCGCAAAGTGCCTTGATCGCGCATGGCAATTGCCATCAGCGTGCGCACGCCACGTGCCGTCAGGAAGCTGCGCACCACATGATCCTCAGGCAGGCGTTGCACCTCAGGGATGATCAGAACCTCTTGGCGCTCAAAGACCTCTTTGTAGAAATGATATGGCGCTTCAAGCGGCACGTCTGGGAAGCGCCCGACGATGTGTGGCGCTTCCCACAGGTGCGTGATGGTCAGCGGTGAAGGCGGCAGCGTGAAGTTCAAGAGCATGGCACGATCCGCGCCTATGAAATTACCTAACGTCTCAAGCGCGTGCGCGATACGCTCATCAACTTCGGCAATTGGCAAGCTGACGAATTGCGCCGAGATCGTGGCCAGCAGGCTCTCCAGAGCCAAGCGCTGTTGCAGGTAGCGCTGCGCCTGAATGCGCTCTGTCACATCGCGCAGTGTGGCCAGGTAGGCGCTCCGTCCTTGCCACAGCGTTTGCACAACGCGCATCTCGGCGATGCGCTCACTGCCGCTTTGCGTCATGATATCCAGCTCGGTCATCTGGCCGAGCACTAGCGGATAGCCGAACGGCATGCCGAGCAGGCGCGCCAGCGGGCGCTCAAAGAGCGCTGCTGCTGCAGGGTTAGCAAAGCGAATGATCCCTTCGTGATCGATCACCAAAATGCCATCTGCATTGTGATTGACCAAGTTCTGGAGCAGGTTTTCCTGCTCGGATAAAATGCGCACGGCCGAGCTACGATCGTTATGTCTCAGGGCGAAGTGGATCAGTTGGCGCAGAATCTTGCCATCATGATGCTGGTAATCGAAGGTGAGCGCAGCGTAGGGCTCGGCGAGCGCACAAGCTGCTTCAAAGTGCTCTGAGTCCGTCAGCAAGATCAGCGGTACTTCAGGATTTTGCAGCACGAGATGGCCGAGCAGCGATGGCGAGCGGTACAGGTGCTCGCAGGTTACCAAGATCACGTCAGGCGCGAAGGTGCGCAGATCAAGGGTTGGCTCATCAACCTCGACAAAGACGATCAGCGGCTCGGGCAAGTCGGCGCTTTGTAG
>RFIM01000243.1 GCA_003695215.1 Chloroflexota bacterium | reverse complement strand
GTATTGGCATGATCCACTCAACGCACCACCTGAAGTCGCTGACATGGCTAAGCTTCCGCTCGAAATGGTTGGGCGCGTGCGCCAGTATACTTTCTATCGCCTCAAAACTGACAGTAATAAATGGAAATAAGAGTAAATGCCAAACGCAAAATGTGCCGCAAACGCAATTGCGGCCAGTAGTCCTCTCGACCCTATTTTGCCTTTCTGGCTAGCGAATGCCCTCAGCAAAAACAATAGCGTACTAAACATTAATACCAGTAGCGATACATAAGATGACCACAAAAAGTTTCCATGCATGAGGCGTGAACCACCTTCATGAAAAAAATAGCTCCATATCAAGCTAACTGCGAAGACAAGCCATGAAAAATTTAAATAGCGATCCCTAACGGCGTCTTTGAAGTACAGAAGGTAAGTAGCCAGAGGAAACAATATAGATAACAGGAGACCAGTCAGAATATCCCACGCGTTAAGACCATACGCTTGAAAGAAAACAAACCATCCAAGTTGCACAGAAGCCTTCTCAAGGTCGCTATAGGTCACAAGATATTGTAGAGCTAGCATGAGAATAGTCGGAAGAGCGATCCCCAGACTCAGCAACAGCCAATCGACTGGCAGACGATACAGCAGACGACATAAGACGATTAACGCCAAAGCAGGCAGAAGCGCGATGGAGTAGCTCGGCTTGCTGAGAGACATAAGCAACACAAGCAGCATACACAGCAATGTGAAGAAGATTCGCTGATTGAGGCTCTTGTATGGCTTGTAGAACGCAGCACGCACTGCAAAAAGCGAAACAGGGACCACAAACACAGATAGCAATTGTTGCGTTGGATTGTGATATACTAAATAGTTGATGTAGCCAATAAAAAAAGTTGTGATTTGCGTATATATTGGTGAGCTCAATAAAAAAGCAACTACAATTATTCCTGCCCATAACTTTGAAATGTGATTCCCCAGCTTAAGTTTGATTATTAGGAACAGTTCAACAGCTAGTATAGATCTGAGTAGCAAAGCTAAAACTAGCGAGATTGGCTGATAGCTTTCGTTAATACCTAATGCATTTCCCAGGATAATTACAAGGATATGATAGAGTATATGAAGTATTTGTGATTTTCCGTTTTCAACGATCTGCGCGAGAATATAGTGAGAAGCGAAATCGCCAGATTGAACCGCGTAAAAACGAGGAAAAAATATAGCTAGCGTAACTAGAACAAGAGGAATCAAAGCGAACAAAGTAGGAAAGCGTGAAGTGATGACCTTTTGCACAGTTGTGTCTCCACTCGAGCAGGTCTGTTAATCAACTGAGCGCCTCTTGCAGGCTCGGAACGCCTTCCGCGCCCGTGATAACCCGTACCGTTGAATTGCGCAAATCCTCTCCAAACGGCTCGTAGGCGCCGCCTAAGTGTGCAGCCAGAAATGCCTCGCTGAGAGCGACAAACGAGAGCGTGTTCACCTCGCGTGCGAAGCCATGCCCTTCATCAGGATACAGCACATAAGTGACAGCTATGCCGCGTTCCTGCATGGCGCGCACGATCTGATCGGACTCGGCTTGTTTGACGCGCGGATCGTTGGCGCCTTGCGCGATCAACAGAGGGCGCCGAATCTGATCAGCGCGGCTGAGCGGCGAGCGCGATGTCAGGAATGCACGGCCTTCAGGCGTTGTCTCATCGCCGATGCGCTTGCGCATCATGTTGACCATCGGCTGCCAATATGGCGGCACGCTCTCCAGCAGCGTCACTAAGTTCGACGGACCGACCAGGTCGACGCCGCAGGCGAACAGCTCAGGCGTGAAAGTCAGGCCGACCAGCGTGGCGTAGCCGCCATAGCTGCCGCCCATGATCGCGATTTTATCGCGTTGCGCAATGCCCTGTGCTATTGCCCATTCCACAGCATCTACCAAGTCGTCGTGCATCTTGCCTGCCCACTCGCCATCGCCCGCGTTCACGAACGCCTTGCCGAAGCCCGTCGAACCGCGAAAATTCACGCTCAGCACGGCATAGCCGCGATTCGCCAGCAGCTGATGGTACGGATTGTAGCCCCAGAAATCGCGCCACCACGGACCGCCATGCACCAGCAGCACCATCGGCAGCGGCGCATCAGGCATGCCCGTCTCGATGCTATCGCTACCTTGCGGCAGAGTCAGGTAGCTGACGAGCCGCAGGCCGTCACGCGCAGGAATCACTACAGGATGCATCTTGCTGAGCGGCAAGCCTTCTAGCTCCGGACGACTAGTGAAGAGAAAGTGCGCCCGCTTAGCAGCCCGATCGTACAGGTAGTAACGCACAGGTGCGTCATCCAGCATGTAGGCAACTAACCAGCGCGAGTCATCCTGCGCGCGGCTGAGGATGTCTAGCTCGCCTGCTGAGACCGTCTCCAAATAGGCAAAATCTTCGCTCAAGGCTGCATCGAGAATTTGCCAACGCAATAGATCGTAGTGAAAGCCCGCCGCCTGTGGACGATTCTCAATGGGATGCACTAACACTTTGCTCAGATCGGCACGCTCATCTTCGGCCAGCAAGGTCTGTGCGCCGCTCAGCATCTCCAGCGCGAATAGCGCGCTCGTATTGCGCCCGCGCGAATCAGCCATGTAGAGCGTGTTGCCATCTGCGCTGAAGCCGTAAGGCTGTGTGGTCAGCGTGTCTTCGTAGGGAATATGCATCCACATCTGCCAGCTGCCTTGCGCATCAGGTTGCAGCACGTTCATCGAGCCGTCTATGTTTGGCGCCACAGCAAGGCGAACGTTGTAATGATCGTCAGTGATGAAGTAGGCGAAGCCGTCATTGCGCTGAAGCAGAGTCCGCTCACCTGTCAGCAGGTTAACGCGATAGAGATCGTGCAACTGTGCGTTGCGATCGTTCAAGCCAATCAGCGCTTCTTCAGGGAACAGGCGGCTGATGGCGTTCAATTGTGCGTTCACGCCTTCAATCGGCGTTAGATCGCGTGCTGCGCCGCTCTCCACGTCAGCGCAAATCACGTGCCAATTCTCGTCGCCGTTGGCATCTTGCAGGTAGAGAATATGGCGGCTAGTGTATGCCCATTCGTAAAAGCGTACATTGCGGATGCGCTCCTGCGTGATCGGCTTAGCAGACTCGAGATCGTCTGTTGGCGCAACCCAGACGTTCATCACACCGTCCAGCGGCGCCAGGTAGCTCAGATAGCGTCCATCAGGGCTGAGCTTGGCAAGCGCGCGCGTCGGATTGCCGAACAGGATTTTACGCGGAATCAAAGTGCGGTCGCTCATGGGAACACCTCAAGAAAGTTCTAAACACTTGTGAGTACGCAGCGCGCAAGCTTAAGTTGCTGAGCCGTAGCGCAGCCACCAAACGGCATAAGGCGCTAAGTTCAAGTTACCGACCGAATCGGGCAGGATAGCGCGCCCTGTGAGCAGTTCTTGGTAAGGCGTGCGCAGATCGGTCGCTGGCAGCATGCGCCGCGCCACACTTTGCGCCCGCTCTGAAAAGTTTGCCAGCACCAGAATCGTCTCGCCGCCATGAATGCGCTCAAAGGCTAGCACATGCGGATTGCCGCAGTCAAGCCAAGTGGCCTTGCCTTCAGCTGAGAAGGCGCTGTGTTGCTTGCGTACGCGAATCATGTGCTGAATCGCTGTGAATAGCTTACCGACGAGCGTATTCGGATCGTGCCGCTGCGCTTTACGATTCGGATCCGCCTTCGGACGATGCACCCAGCGCGAATCGTCAGCTTTGGCAGGATTCTGACGGAAACTGTAGTCATTGGTCATGCCTAGCTCATCGCCAAGATAGATCAACGGAATGCCGCCAACTGCCATGATTAGCGCATGCAAGAGCTGAATGCGCGCCAACGCTAGCGCGATCAGCGTAGGATCGTCAGCTGATAGCGCTTGCTCTAAGCCCGCTAGAGACGCTAGCGTGCCGCTGATGCGCATGTCGCCTGTGCGCGGATTATAATTGAAAGGCAAACCAATTGCAAAGCTGCCCTCAAAGCGCCCTGTATAGAACGCATTCAGGAATTGGCGATGATCGTAGCCGTTGATGCCCAGTTCGGCTGCATCTTCGTCGGCGAAGCTCCAGCCGATGTCATCATGGCAGCGCACGTAGTTGACCCAGGCCGTGCCAGGCGGAATGTTGAAGCGCTTGGCCATCGTGTGGCGCAATAGGCGCACCTCGCGCGTGGCAAGCGCTTCCCAAAGCAGCACCATCAACGTCGGATGGTAGCTGATCTGGCATTCGCGCCCGATGTACTTCGCCACTTCATCGGGATGCACAATTGCCTCGTTTTTGAAGATCAAGGATGGCGCGGCAATGCGCGTCAGCAGGTTGTAAGCGGCAATGATATCGTGCGCTTGCGGCAAATTCTCACAGTTGGTGCCGAGCTCCTTCCAAATGAAAGCGACTGCATCCAGGCGCAGCACTTCCACGCCCTGATTCGCCAAAAAGAGCATCTCGCCCAGCATGGCATTGAAGACAGCAGGATTGCGATAGTTCAAATCCCACTGATACGTGTTGAAGGTCGTCCACACCCATTGATCAATATCAGGCAGGTAGGTGAAACTGCCCGGCGCCTGCTCGGGAAATATCTCGCGCAAGGTGCGCTCGTATTGATCGGGCAAAGTGCGATCAGGGAAGAAATAGTAGAAGTCGCGGTAATCGGGATCGCCCTGCCGCGCCTTGATCGCCCATTCGTGTTCATCTGAAGTGTGGTTGAAGACTAAGTCCAGCACTAGGCTGATGCCCTCAGCGCGCAGCTGATCGGCGAGTTCAGCCAATTCAGCCATAGTGCCGAGCGCAGGATTAACTTCGCGGAAGCTGCTGACAGCGTAGCCGCCATCATTGCGCTCAGGCGGGCAACGGAAAAGCGGCATCAAGTGCAGGTAGGTCAAGCCGAGCTCTTTGAAGTACGGAATCTCACGGCGAATGCCTGCCAGCGTACCTGCGTACAGGTCTACATAGCACACGCCGCCGACCATCTCTTGAGTCTGGAACCAGTTCGGCGGGCGCGTCTCGTCCAGTTGGCGCAGGGCAGGCGGGCGCGCCTGAAAGTATGTGGCTGCAGTGCGCAGAATCTCTTCCAGCCAGTAGAAGAAATCGTAGTGGGTGCCATACAAGCGCAGCAAAAGTAGAAACAAGCTCGGGAAGTGTCGCTCCAGCCGCGCCCAGAAAGTCTGCCAGAGCCCTTCATCGCTGAACAAGGGGCGCAGGCGCGGCTGCAGCC
>RFIM01000003.1 GCA_003695215.1 Chloroflexota bacterium | reverse complement strand
GCCAACGTGCCTGGCAGCTTCCAAAGCGAGATCGGCTGCCCAAACGACTGGATGCCGAGCTGCTTGCGCACCTTGCTGCAGGACCCTGACGGTGACGGTAAGTACGTGTACGCCACTAGCGCTATTCCGCAGGGCGCCTTCGAGGCGAAAGTGGCGCTGAACCTGAGCTGGGCCCTGAACTACGGCGCGCGCGGCGCGCGCGATGGCGCCAACATCGGCTTCACTTCCATTGGCAAGGAGATCATCTTCACCTGGGACTCACAGAGCAAAGTGCTGAGCATCGAAGTGGTAGGCGCGCCTAAGGGCGATTTGAACACAGCGCGTGCCCACTGGGTGTTGCGCGATCTGTTCGTCTGGAATGCCAAGACGCCCGATCCGCGCCGCAGCGTCTTCCGCCTGCACTACGCGCCTGAGGGCGGCATCCGCCTAGAGGACAATCGCGTTGTCGGCGGCGAGTCAGTTGAGCTGAAGTACGTGATCGGCGTGGATTCGGCGGTCACGCGCAAGTTTCCGCATTTGAACAACAGCTACTCGCTACAGCTGCCTGCCGAGATCTTGCCGCAAGTGCCGCAAATCCTCAAAGGGCAGATCGCGCTCTCGGTCACAGACGCTGAAGGCGCGCTCTTGGATGCTACGGGCGTGCAGATTCCAGGCGTGCTGGACGATCTGTACACCTATGGCGGCGTATTGGGCTTAAGCGTGCCCGATAGCGGCCTGCCATTCTTCGCGCTCTGGGCGCCAACGGCGCGTTCGGTCACGCTGCACATTTTTGAGGATAGCGATCCTGAGACGCGCAGCACAACCTATCCGATGAGCTATGACGCTGCGCAAGGCGTCTGGACGTATCTCGGCGAAGGCGATTGGCTGGGCAAGTACTACCTGTACGAAGTCGAAGTCTACGTGCCAAGCACGGGCCGCATCGAGCGCAACTTAGTGACCGATCCGTACTCGATCAGCCTCTCGCTCAACAGCAAGCGCAGCCAGATCGTGGATATCTACGATCCTGCGCTGATGCCTGAAGGCTGGCAGGAGCTGCAGAAGCCGCCGCTCGTGGCGCCTGAGGACATCGTGATCTACGAGCTGCACATCCGCGATTTCAGCATCATCGATCCGAGCGTGCCTGAGCCACAGAACGGCACCTATCTTGCCTTCACCAATCCTGAGTACAACGGCATGAAGCACCTGAAGGCGCTGCAAGAGGCAGGCCTGACGCACGTCCATCTCCTGCCGTTCTTCGATATCGCCACTATCGAGGAAGATCGCCGCAAGCAGATCAATCCCGACTTCAACGAGCTGGCCACTTTCCCGCCCGACTCAGAGCGGCAACAGGCGATCATCTACGCCACGCGCGATCAAGACGGCTTCAACTGGGGCTACGATCCGCTGCATTACAATGTGCCTGAAGGCAGCTACGCTGTAGAGGCTGACGGCGCAGGGCGCATCCGTGAAGTGCGCCAAATGGTGCAGGGCCTCAACCAGCTGGGCTTGCGCGTGGTCATGGACGTGGTCTACAACCATACCAATGCAGCTGGGCAATCTGAGAAGAGCATCCTAGATCGGATCGTGCCGGGCTACTACCATCGCCTGAACGAAGATGGGCGCGTCGAGACCTCCACGTGTTGCCCAAATACGGCGACTGAACACGCCATGATGGAACGCTTGATGATCGATTCAGTCGTCTTCTGGGCGACTCACTACAAGATCGACGGCTTCCGCTTCGACCTGATGGGGCATCACATGCTCTCCAACATGCGCAAGGTGCGCGCCGCGCTGGACGCGCTGACACTTGAAGAGCATGGCGTGGACGGCAAATCCATCTATATCTATGGCGAAGGTTGGAACTTCGGCGAGGTGGCCAACAACGCGCGCGGCATCAATGCCACGCAGCTGAACATCGGCGGGACAGGCATCGGCACCTTCAATGACCGCATCCGCGATGCCATTCGTGGCGGCAATCCCTTTGGCGATCGCGAAAAGCAAGGCTTCGCCAATGGGCTGTTCACCAATCCAAACGAAGTGGATCAAACGCCGCGTGAGGAGCAGTTGCAGCGCTTGCTGCTGCTCTCGGATCATCTGCGCATCGGCTTGGCAGGCAATCTGCGCGATTTCAAGTTCATCAACGCGCGCGGCCGCGAGGTCAGCGGCCGCCAAGTGCTCTACAACGGGCAGCCGACAGGCTACACGCGCGATCCACAGGAGAACATCGCCTACACCAGCAAGCACGATAACGAGACCATCTTCGATCTGATCCAATACAAAGCGCCGCGCAGCACCAGCATGGACGACCGCGTGCGCATGAACACTCTGGCGCTAAGCCTAGTGATGTTCGCCCAGGGCGTGCCTTTCTTCCACGCCGGCGATGACATGCTGCGCTCCAAATCGCTCGACCGCGACTCCTACAACAGCGGCGATTGGTTCAACGCCATTGACTGGACCTTTGAGACCAGCAATTGGGGCAAAGGCTTGCCGGTGGCCGATAAGAACCAAGATATGTGGGACGTGATGCGCCCGCTGTTGGCCAATCCTGATCTCAAGCCGACGCCTGAGGCGATGCGTGCAGCGCACGAGCGCTTCAAGGAGCTCTTGCAGATTCGGCGCAGCTCGCCGTTGTTCCGCCTGCGCACCGCTGAGGACGTCCAGGCGCGCTTGGCCTTCCATAACACAGGCGCTGAGCAAGTGCCAGGCTTGATCGTCATGAGCCTCTCTGACACGGTCGGTGAAGACCTCGATCCGAATCACAGCCTGATCGTGGTGCTGTTCAACAACGCGCCTGAAGCGCGCACCTTCACAGTGGAAGCGCTGAAAGGCTTGCCGCTCGAGCTGCATCCTGTGCAGGCGAACGGCGGCGATGCGCTGATCAAGACGGCGACGTTCGATCCTGCTACCGGCACCTTTAGCGTGCCGCGCATCAGCGCCGCCGTCTTCGTAGTCCGTCAGTGAGCTAGCGCAGGCTGCGTGCGGCACTCAGGATGTGTGCTGCACGCGCTGCCCAAGTGTAGTCTGCGCTGCGCGCTCGCGCTGCTTCGCCCAGCCGAGCGCGCAGTGGCGCATCTTCAAAAAGGCGCGTCAAGGCCGCGCCAAAAGCGTCGCGATCCTCAGGCGGGCACAAAAGCGCCGTCTCCTCGTGCTGAACAACTTCAGCGATAGCGGGCAGCTCGCTGGCCAGAATCGCCTTGCCAACGCACATGTACTCGAACAGCTTCAAAGGCGAGGCGTAATAGGCAAAATGCTCAGTGAAGGGCAAGGGCAAGGCACAGACATCGAATGCGGCTAGGTATAGCGGCACTTCTGATGGCTTCACTTGGCCAACGGCCAGGAAGCGCGCTTC
>RFIM01000242.1 GCA_003695215.1 Chloroflexota bacterium | reverse complement strand
GTGATCGGCATGCGCCGTGCCAAGCCGCCCATGTTGCGCATGTCTTGCGGATCGAAGGCTTCTGCGTGCGCCTGATCGGCATGCCCATGCCCTTCCTCAGAGCCGTTGTGCGCGTGCGCCTGATGATGCCCGTGTTCCATCGCGTGGATAACCGAGCCGCTGCCCAGAAACAACAGCGCCTTGAAGAAAGCGTGCGTGATCAAATGGAACATGCCCGCCGCATAGCCGCCCAAGCCGACCGCCGCAACCATGAAGCCGAGCTGGCTGACCGTTGAGTACGCCAACACCTTCTTGATGTCCCACTGCCCAAGCGCGATGAATCCTGCCATCAGCGCTGTAGCAGCCCCGACGACGGTCACAAGCGCTGAAGAGAGCGGCGCCGCGTGGTAGAGCACGCTGGTGCGCGTGATCAAATACACGCCTGCGGTCACCATTGTGGCAGCGTGGATCAGCGCGCTGACGGGCGTCGGGCCTGCCATGGCGTCTGGCAACCAGACAAAGAGCGGAATTTGCGCGCTCTTGCCCGTCACGCCGATCAACATGAAGAGCGTGATCAAGGTCACTACAGCCTCAAAGGGCAGCTCAAAGACGCCGAACGAGACCACATGGCCGCCCTCAGCTAGCCATTCTTCAGTCTGCGCAAAGACGCCCTTTTGCGCCTGCGCCTCGCCGCTGCCGCCTTCGCGGATCAGCACTTCAGCAGCCGTTTTCTCGCCGCCAATGTGCAGCACCTCGTTCGGTTTGTAATAGTCGAGCGTGCCGTATGTCCAGAAGATCATGAAGATCGCCATCAGCAAGCCAAAATCGCCGACGCGATTGACAATGAAGGCCTTGCGCGCTGCGTTGCTGTTCTTCCAGCCCTCGCCGTGCTTCTTATCGAACCAGAAGCCGATCAGCAGGAAAGAACATAAGCCCACGCCTTCCCAGCCGACGAACATCATCAGGAAGTTGTTGCCCGTCACTAGGATCAGCATGAAGCCGAGGAACAGGTTCAGGTACACGAAAAAGCGCGCAAAGCGCGCATCGCCGTGCATGTAGCCAATGGCGTAGAGATGAATCAGCGTGCCCACGCCTGTCACCACGAGCATCATCGTCAGGCTGAGCGTATCCACGCGCATCTGCCACGGAATATCGATCGCCGCTGAGGGAATGTACAGCCAGCTATCCAAGATCGGCGGATTGACCACGACCGCTTCGTAACCATGCGCTGTGATGCCGACCGTCATCACAGCCGCCACTGCAAAAGCCAAGCCCGCCGCTGTGGTCGCAATGGCGCCAATCAACTTCTCGCTCAGGTAGCGCCCTAAGAACAAGTTGAGCAAAGCGCCCGCAAAGGGCAGGATCACTACTAAAGGTACGCTTGATGCAATTATCTCCATGTTCAGCTCATCCTTGCATCGCGTTCAGCTCGTCGATATCGATGCTCTTCTTGGTGCGGAAGATCGCCACGATCAGCGCCAAGCCAACCGCTACTTCCGCCGCAGCAATGGTGATCACGAAAAACACGATCAATTGCCCGCCAACATTGTTCCACTGCTGCGCAAAGGCAACCAGCGCTAAGTTCGCAGCGTTCAACATCAGCTCAACGGACATGAAGATCATGATGGCGTTGCGCCGCACCAAGACGCCAAGCACGCCCATGATGAACAGCACGGCGCTCAGCACCACAAAGTATTCAGTAGCTACCACGCTCAAGCTCTCCTTAATTGCTTAATCGGCGCTCGGCTCTGCCTCGCCGCTCGGCAACACTTTCTCCGCGCGGCTGGCAGTCACGTTGATTGGAATGGCGCGGTTGATGCGCCTGATAGCTGGGCTGACCACAAGACGCTTGCGCTCACGCTTGATGACTTCCTCGCGCGTCAGGATGATCGCGCCGACCATAGTCGCTAGCAGCATTAGGGCTACCAATTGGAAAGGCAGCAAGTACGTGGTCAGCATCTCGATGCCGATCTGCTGGGGACTGCCAAAGGCGTGCGCTGCGAGCGGCGCTGCAGGTCGAATGTAGTCAGGGCGCGTGCTTGGCGCGCCTGCCACAGCAGGCACAGGCGCCGCGCTGATGATCAGCAGCTCGTGCGTGCGATTGCGCGCGCTGTATTCGCGCAACGCCAACACGCGGTTGCCCAAATTCTCCACTAGGAAGTCGTAGCTGCCGCGGCCGAGCGTCAGCATCTCAGAAGCCTCGCCGAAGCTCAGATCGGCTGCCAAGACGACGTTACGACTCGGATCGCCCAAGTCTTGCTGGATGAAGTTGAGCGCGCCGAAGTTCGGCAGAGCATGGACGACTGTCAGGCGGAAAGTATTCTCTTCAACAAAAGGCGAGAGATCAAGCGGCACACTCAGCAAGCGCAGATCGTCAGGCGTGCCTGCCACGATGTAGGCTGTCGCGCGCTCAGGCTCCAGGGTGAGCGGAAGCGCCACAAGCGGCGCCACGCCTGCTTCCAATGGATTAGGACAATCGGCTTCAGCGCACGCAGCGAAGATCAGCAGGTTGTAATTGCCTGCCAGCAGCCTTTGCACGCCCGTCGACTCGCCATAGCTCAGGTCGGCGGCGACGCGCTGATCGTTCAGGTAGATATCCACAGCAGGCGCGTTCGCTACAGCATGGATGAAGCGCGCTTGCGGCGGCTGTGGCTGCGGTTGCAGCGCACCGAGCTGCCCTTGCGCCACAGCGATGAAAACAACCACCAAGAAAATCGTGGTGAGCGCCACGGCGCCGCTGGCCAGCCAGCCGTATTTGGCAGTGCCGCCGCCAAGCCGCTCCGAGCCGAGCAGCATGATCACGAACATGAATAAGACCATGATCGCGCCGGCGTAGACTGTAATCTGAACCATTGCCAAGAAAGGCGCGCTGAGCATGAGATAGAAAAATGCCACGCACAGCAAGTTCACCACCAGAAATAGCGCGCTGTGAACGGCATTTCGGCTGATCAGCATGAATGCTGCCGAGAAAATGGCCACAGCCGCCACGACGATGAATAGCACCAGTTCAAACGTCATGAGTTTTAGCCCTGAAGCTGCACGGATTGCTTAGCTTGTTCATTTTAGCGCAAACTTAGCAGCGCGCCAATGTGCGTTGCGCCATAACATCAGAAGGCGAATTTGCCGTCTCGATAGAAGACTTCGCCATCTACGATGATCTCGCCGCCTTGCCGCAGATCGCAGATCATATCCCAGTGAATGGCCGACTCATTGCGGCTGCCCGTCTCAGGATAGCCGCGCCCAAGCGCCATGTGAACAGTGCCGCCGATCTTCTCATCGAATAGGATATTGCCCGTGAAGCGCTGAATGCCGAAATTAGTGCCGATAGCGAACTCGCCCAAGTAGCGCGCACCTGCATCTGTATCCAGCTGCGCTAAAAGGTAATCCTCGTTCTTAGCCGCTTTGGCGCTCACCACGCGCCCGCGCTCAAAGCGCAATTCCACGCCTTCTACCACGCGCCCTTCCCGAATGGCAGGGAAGGTGAAGCGCACCCAGCCATTGACCGAATCTTCGACAGGTCCAGTGAAAATCTCGCCGCTAGGCATGTTATGCGTCGCTGTTGAGTTCACGAACGTACGCCCTTCAATGCTCAGCGTCAGATCGGCGTTGGCGCTGCGCAGATGGACGTGCCGCTTTCCCTTCAGCCAATCCACATATTTCTGCTGCTCCTCGCCTAGCTTGCGCCACAGCGCCACTGGATCAGGCTGATCGGCAAAGCAGGCCTTATAGACGAAATCTTCAAACTCTTCAAGGCTCATATCGGCTTCCTGGGCATAGGCCTCAGTTGGAAACTGAGTCAGCGTCCAGCGCTGATCGCCGCTGGCAGAGCGCATGAAGCGGATTTTATTCAGCTCGTTGCGGCTGCGTGCACGGCGCGCGGCCCGCTTTGGATCGATATTCGTGGCAGCGCGCGTGTTGTTGGTGCTACGAATGGCGATCAGCACTTTCGCCTCTTTCGCCATCCATTCCTCAAGCGGCGAGACCCAGTCAAGCTGCTCATCGCTAGCAAGGCGCAGAAAAGTGTTGCTCATCGTCTCGTCAATCAGCATGGGAAGGCAATG
This sequence comes from Chloroflexota bacterium, assembly GCA_003695215.1. Lineage (GTDB taxonomy): Bacteria > Chloroflexota > Anaerolineae > Aggregatilineales > UBA2796 > CP2-2F. The sequence continues at coordinate 4,936 of RFIM01000242.1, read as the reverse complement.
CCCGCCTGCCCGAACGACTTCCTTGTACGTCTCACGGATGAGCGGCAAACCGCTGATCTCGCCTGTCAGCACCACTGTCTCGCCCGGCTGGACGGCCACTGAGTATTCCACAAGGGTGCGCGCCAGGCGCCCTAAGCGCGGATCGGTCATCTTAGAAATCCTCTCGAGGTAACGTCAACATGGCTTAAGCCTAACGCCTCGCCAATGAATTCGCAACCCGTGCCATTAGCTACAAAAGCTGTGACTGCGCTATACTCAGCCTGAACACTAGCTCAAGGCTAGCGCCATGACCGAGCCAATCTATCTCTCTCTCGTCTTTCACAACCATCAGCCCGTAGGTCAGTTCAGTTACGTGACTGAGCATAGCACGCACGTCAGCTATCTGCCGCTGATAGAAGCCTTGGAGCATCATCCGAAGGTGCGCGTGGCTTTGCATTACAGCGGCTCGCTTTTGGAATGGCTCAAGCATAATCAGCGCGAGATGTTGGAGCGCCTGCGCGCTCTGGTAGCAGCTGAGCAGGTCGAGCTGCTCTCCGGCGGCTATTACGAACCGATTCTGGCAGCGATCCCTGACGAAGATAAGATCGGGCAGATTGAGAAGCTGAACGACGAGCTGGAGACGCTCTTCAGCGTCTCGCCTAGCGGCATGTGGCTCACTGAACGCATCTGGGAACCGCATCTAGCCAAGCCAATCGTGCAGGCAGGGCTGCGCTACGTCATTTTAGATGACACGCACTTTGAGGCGGTCGGTTTCAATGCCGCACGCGATCTGTTCGGCTATTACATCACGGAGGAGCAAGGCTACGCTCTGGCTGTCTTCCCATCGCTCAGATATCTGCGCTATGCCATACCCTGGCAGCCCGTGGAGAGCGTGCTAGAATGGCTGCGCGAGCAAGCGCTGCAGCCTTCAGCCGCTCAGCCGCCGCGCCTGATGCTCATGGCGGATAACGGCGAGAAGTTCGGCACTTATGCCGGCGCCTACGAATATTGCTGGGGCGAAGGGCGCTACATGGAAGACTTGTTCACCGCCCTGGAGATGAACGCCGAGTGGCTCAAGACTACCACGCCGAGTCAGTATCTCTCGCGTTTCCCGCCACTTGGGCGCGCCTATTTGCCTGCCATCAGCTACATGGAAATGGGCGTTTGGAGCTTATTCACCGACGATGGGCAACAACTCGGCGAGTTGCGCCAACGGCTCGAGCGCGAGCGCCGCGCCGATCAGCTGCGCTTCCTGCGTGGCGGCATTTGGCGCAACTTCCTGGTCAAATACGATGAAGTCAACCATCTGCATAAGCGCGTGCTGATGGTCAGCCGCAAAGTCCATGCTATGCGGCGCGGGCGCAAGCGCGAGCGCGCTCTGGAGCGCTTGTGGGCTGCGCAAGGAAACGATCCATATTGGCACGGCTTCTCAGGCGGCGTCTATCTCTTCAACTTGCGCGCTGCTAACTACGCCAATTTAATCGCCGCTGAGGAGATCGCCGAGAGCGAGGAAACCGCGTTGCGCCTGCAGACCTTCGATCTCGATCAAGACGGTCATAACGATATCGTGCTGCTCGGCACGCCGCTGAGCGCAGTCTGGTCGCCTGTGCACGGCGGCGGCATGATCGAGCTGGATTTCCGCCCTGGCGCTTACAATCTCTACAATGTGATGACGCGCCGCAAAGAGAGCTACCATGCGCGCTTGCGCCAAGCCGCTGCCGAGGGCACGATTCTCCTGCCAACCTCGCCCATGCCGCTAGAGAGCGAGCCGCCCTACAGCCGCGCAGTGCGCGCCAAAGAAGCAGGCTTGGAGCAGCGCTTGATCTACGATTGGCATCGCCGCTGTGCCTTCCTCGACCATTTCTTGAGCGCCTCTACCACGCTCGATGAGTTCTATCGCGCTCAATACGCCGAGCAGGGCGATTTCGTCAATCAGCCCTATGAGATCGTAGAGGCACATTGCAACGGTGAACAAGCCCACATCACCCTTCAGCGCGCAGGCCACGTCTGGCTGGGCGATGTGCAGCATCCTATCACTGTGCGCAAGACTTTCCAGTTCTTCCAAGGCGAGAGCGCTTTCCAAGCGCATTATGTGCTCTCTCAGCGCGGCAAACAGCCGCTCGAGCTGCGCTTTGGCATCGAGACTGTAGTCGGCTTCGAGGGCGGGCAAGATATAGCCAACAGCGCCTTGCGCTTGAATGGCGAGAGCGAACGCTTGCCGCTCAGGGCCTTGCGCGAACTCGAAAGCATCGCCCATTACAGCGTCGATACTGTGCTGCACAACCTGACGCTCCTGACCACGCTGAGTCGTCCATCTTTTTTGTGGCAATTCCCACTGGAGACCGTCACGCTCTCGGAAGAAGGCTTTGAGCGCGGCTATCAAGGCACGGTCTTCCTGCACTTATGGCGCCTTCAGCTTGAGCCAAACGAGCGCTGGGAAGTCACCTTGACGCAAAGTGTGAGCCAAACTGCAACGCGACTGTGAGGCTACAAATGCTGGATCGGCTGATCTTGAATGCAAACATCTACACGCTTGATGAAGCCATGCCGCGCGCTAGCGCACTCGCCATTCATCGCGATCAGATCGTGGCTGTTGGCGATGAGTCCTTGCGCGCGCTCGCCACGCGCCACACGCAGATCGACAATTTAGACGGCGCGACCGTGATTCCAGGCCTGACGGACGCGCACATCCACTGGGAGCTGACAGCGCGCGCCTTGCGCGAGATCGATCTGTCCGATCTGCCCAGCAAAGCAGAAGCTGTGGCGCGTGTGGCGCAAGCGGCGCGCGCTGCACAAGCAGGCGCTTGGCTGATCGGGCGCGGCTGGTCGCAAGCACAATGGGAAGAGAGCGCCTTCCCAACAGCAGCCGATTTGGATGCAGTAGTGCCACACAATCCCGTCTTTCTGCGAGCGCGCAGCGAACACGCTGCTTGGGTCAATAGCGCGGCGCTGCACGCAGCAGGCATCACCGCTGAGACGCCCGATCCTGCTGATGGCGTCATCTTGCGCGATGAGTCTGGCGCGCCGACGGGCATCTTGCTAGAAGGCGCGATGAGCTTGGTGCGCAAGCATTTGCCCGTGCCAAGCGCTGCTGAGATCGCTGCGATGATGCGCGAGGCGCAACAACGCGCTTGGCAATGCGGCTTGACGGGCATCCATGACTACGATCAGCCGCGCGCCTTCGAAGCCTTCCAGCTGCTCTATGAGCGCGGCGAGCTCGGCTTGCGCGTGCTGAAACAGATCAACGATCCTTACATCGACGAGGCAATTCGGCTCGGCTTGCGCTTTGGCTTTGGCAACCACTGGCTGCGCCTTGGCGGCTTGAAAATTTTCGCTGATGGCGCTCTGGGCGCTCGCACGGCGCTCCTGTTTGAGCCCTACATCGGCGAGCCTGAGAATTGCGGCGTGGTAGTGACCGAGCGCGACCAAATGCTAGCGCTCGTCCTGAAGGCAAGTCGAGCAGGCTTTCCAGCTACGATTCATGCCATTGGCGATCGAGCAGTCCATGAAGTGCTGAACGTCTACCAAGAAGTGCGGGCTGACGAGCGTGCGCGTGGCTTGCAGCCATCAGATCGCCGTCATCGCATTGAGCAGTGCAGTTGATCCGCTCGGAGGACGTGCCGCGCCTTGCCGCCCTAGACGTGATCGCCTCAATGCAGCCGATTCACGCCACTTCCGACTATCCAATGGCGGATAGATATTGGGGCGAGCGCGCGCGCTATGCCTACAATGCGCGTTTGCAAATTGATCAGGGCGCGCGCGTCGCTTTCGGCTCCGATTCGCCGGTCGAGCCGTTTGAGCCGCTCAAAGGCATCCATGCGGCGGTCACGCGTTGCCGCGCTGATGGCTCGCCGAGCCGCGAAGGCTGGTATCCTCAGGCGCGCCTGAGCATCGAAGAAGCAGTGCGCGGCTATACACAAGGCGCTGCCTATGCGGCAGGCATGGAGTCGCGCTTGGGCAAATTAGCAGTCGGCTACCTAGCCGATCTAGTGGCTTTTGATCGAGACATTTTCCAGATCGATCCGCACGAGTTGCTCCAGGTGCGCGTGGTCGGCACGTTGATCGGCGGCGTATGGCACTACACAGATGGCATTCAGCCGTTGGCGCATGCGTGAAAGCTATTCTGCGCTTTCCCACTCGCTGCCACAACGGCGGCAGCGCCACCAGCCTTCGCCATTTTCGTCAATCCAGTCCAGCACGCCCTTGCCGCATGGGCACCACTCGATATTGGGCATCTCGGCGGGCTGCCAGATGCGCTCGCAGCGCGGGCAGTGATGGCCACGCTCTAACTCACGTAGCCAGCACTTGCATTCTGGGCAACGCAGCAGCTGCAGCGCTTGCTCTTGGCTGATCAGCACGTTGCAGCGGCTGCATAACCAGCCTTCCGTACCATACGGCTCGAGCTTTTCTCCGCACAGGTAGCAGCCATAGCCTTGCGCTTGAATCCAGGCGAAGTAGGTTTGGATCTCAATCAATTTCTGCGCAGCGCGCCGCTTACCAAGCCGCTCTTCAAGCCAGTGGATCGGATCCTTGTTGCCCTTGCTGTTGTTGCAGCCGCCTTCGCCATGGCACAACGGTAGGATGTTGGTCGGCACGGTGCCAGGGCAGCGCGGATCGCTGAGCGGAATCCAATGATCCTGCGCTAGGGTGTGCCACAGGCCGCGCGGGCGCCCACAGATGGCGCATTGGTGTCCCCAGTAGTCCAGAGCCTTTTTCCAATCGCTGCTGGTGAAAGCAATTGGCAGGCTGCGCTTGCGTGCCAGATACGGACGCGTCGGGCGTGGCACTACCAGCTCAACAGGCGACGGCGTAGCAACTTTGCCGAATAAACGCCCGCCCAGCTCAGCCAGGGCTTGCCAAAGTGCCGATCCTAGAAATAGGCCCGCTCGTCGTGTCATGAGTGCTCGCTATCTTTATGAATGCAAGGCTTCAGCGTCGTGTGCGGGCAATTATACGG
>RFIM01000241.1 GCA_003695215.1 Chloroflexota bacterium | reverse complement strand
CACTATTCGCGTGCCTGTGCATATGGGCGATCAGATCAACCGCTTGCGGCGCGTCTCGCTCAGTTTGACGCAAATGCTAGGGCGCGAACCGACGATAGCCGAGATTGCCGAGGCTATGGAGACCACGCCTGATAAGATCAGCGTCTTGTTGGAGATCTCGCGCCGACCGATCAGCCTTGAGGCGCCGACCGATGAAGATGAAGAGACCGAGATCGGCGATTTCGTCCAAGATACGCGCGGCCTCTCGCCTGCGGAAGCGACCGATAGAGAGATGCTGCGCCATCACCTGACGGAAGCGCTCAACCGCCTGCCCGAGCGCGAAGCGCACATTTTGCGCTTGCGCTACGGCTTGGAAGATGGCGAAATGCACACGCTCGAGGAAGTCGGCAAGGCCATTGGCGTGACGCGCGAACGGGTGCGCCAGCTGGAAGCCCAAGCGCTCAATCGCTTGCGCCGCTCGTCTTCGCATCATATCCTGAAAGACTTCCTGATCGATCAGGAGTGAGTCCGAATGCGTGTAGAGCGCCCGCCCTATTTGCTGATCGCACTTCTGCTGGGCAGCGGCGGCTATCTGCTGCTGCGAAACTTTCGCTTGTTGCCTGAGGCGGACTTGGCGCCTTACGCGCCGTTGTTGCTGATTTTGCTGGGCGTCCAGCTCTTGCTGCGCGGCGATCTGGGCATCAGCTGGGCGGCGCAGGCCTTTGGCATCACGCGCGGCACAGTGCGCGCCGCCAGCCTAGAAGCCTACAGCGGCGAACTGGACGTCAAGCTGCGCGCCTTGCGCCGTGAAGGACGCCTGATCGCTGGCAGCTACACTGCGCGCTCACGCCCTGATTTGGCTGTGCGTGGCGAAACGGCGCGGCTCTCCATGCAGCGCGGGCGCACTTGGCTGTTCTCAATCGCCGATTGGGAAATCGGTTTGGCGCGTGACCTGCCGTGGAACGTGCTATTGAGTACGTTTCTGGGCGAGCTGGAGATCGATCTGCGCGGCGTGCCGATCAATCGCGCCGAGCTGGGCAGCGGCTTTGGCGATATTCGCCTAGTGCTGCCGCAACTAGTTGGGCAGGGCGTACGCGCCTTCTCGACTTTTGGCAACGTGAGCTTGGCAGTGCCAGAAGGCTGCGCCGCGCTAGTGCGCTTACGGCGCAAGCCTTTCACGCGGCTACAGATTGATGAGCGCTATTTTATGCGCCTTGAGGACGATCTGTACGCTACCCTGAATCACGCTGAGGCAGAACGCCCAATCTACGCTGAGATTGGCAGCACATTCGGCACGCTGCGCCTGCTCAGCTTGCCAGCAGGGCAAGCCTGAGATGCCTGCAGAGTCTAGGTGGACGCGCCGAGCGCCTTTGCGCCAACAAGCGCAGCGTTGCCTGCGCTGTGGCGCGTTAAGCCTGATTACGCTGCGCTGCAAGCGCCTGTGCACAAGCTGTGGCTATCAGGAATGCTGTGCTGATGCCTGCTTGATCGAGTCGCCTGAGGATGACGCGCCTAAGGGCACTAGACTATCGGGAAATACGGCGTCGCGCGGATGATCTTGCTCTGAATGTTGGTCACATAGTTGCTCAGCCGCTCATAGAGCGCATTCCAGTCAGGATGCTCCAGGATGGCGCGTGCAGTCGCATAATCTTTGGCAAGGCCGCCTAACATGATGGTTGGGTGCTTGCCATAGGCCGTGTACCAGCTCTCAGTAGGCTCTAAGCCGAGCTTTGCCAGGCCGGGCGCCAGCTCGCGGATGAGGAACTCAAAGTAGTCCTGATCGCGCCCAGGCAAGATGTCGTAGGTCAGAATCAACTTCACTTCCATCAGAAGCTCTGCTCCATCACTACAATTTGCGTCTGCTCAGGCAGGTTGCTGGCGCTCACTTTGAAGGTTTGCTCTTGCTGAACACGGCTGACGCCCATCTCGCGCAGGAAGCGCTCCAGCGGCTCAAGCGCTAGGTTGCTGTTAGGCAAGTGATAGTGCATCGGTATGACGTAATTCGGCTCCAGCAAGCTGATTAGTTCGACGGCTTGTGTGGCGTTCAGGCCGCCACCGCCGCCAACTGGAATCAGCGCCACGTGCACGCTCTCCAGCGCCTCGATCACTGATTGCGGCGGAATGTGATCCAAGTCGCCCAGGTGTGCCACGCGCAAGCCATCAAAATCGATCACATAAGCAATGTTCGGCTTGGGCGATTCTTGGGCCACATTGTGCATCGCCACGCCGATGATGAACACGCCGCCGATCTCATACTCGCCCGCGCCATGAATGACGCGTTGCACGCCTTTCACGCCTTCGGCATAGCTATGACCATGTGCGATGTGGCTGATGGTGACGATCTCCGCCTTCAGCTTCGGCACCGCCAAGCCTAAATGACCGTCGAATGGATCAGTGATCACAGTTGCTTTGCCGCGCTCTGCTAGGCGGAAGCAACTGTGACCGTACCATGTGATTTCCATTGTGCGTAGAATCTTTCTATGTTGAGCCTACGCGCTCGCAGGCGCGAACTGATAGCTCTATTTTAGCGCACTGAAGCGCCCTGAACAAGCGCGCTTGCGGCAGACTCTGCTAAAATTTGGCAGCACGCAGCGCATTTTGGAAAGGCACGTTGAATGACGGTCACCTCAGAGCTGACGCACCTCTCGCTGGCTGAAGCAGCGCGGGCCATTGGCAAGCGCGAGCTCTCGCCTGTGGCGCTGACCGAAGCGCATTTACGGCGCATTGAGGCGGTCAATCCGCACTTGAACGCCTTCCTGACGGTCACAGCTGATTATGCGCTAGAGCGCGCACGCGCTGCTGAAGCAGCCCTGCATACTGTAGGTAGGCGCAGCGCTTTGCACGGCATTCCCTTCGCCCTGAAAGATCTATTCGAGACCAAGGGCATTCGCACCACAGCAGGCGCTAAGTTTTGGTCAGAGCGCTTGCCGCAGCAGAGCGCCTACCTTGTAGAGTTGCTCGAGCGGCTTGGCGGCGTGCTGCTGGGCAAGCTTAACATGCATGAGATCGCCTTAGGCGTGCTGAGCGATAATCCGCACTATGGCGCTTGCCGCAATCCGTACAATCTTGCCTACGCTGCTGGCGGCTCGAGCGGCGGCTCAGCGGCGGCAGTGGCGGCCTATTTGTGCATGGCAGCCCTAGGCAGCGATACGCGCGGCTCAGTGCGCATTCCTGCTGCGCTCAGCGGCGTGGTTGGCTTGAAGCCGAGCTACGGACGGTTGAGCGTGCGCGGCATGCTGCCGCTCAGCTATTCGCTCGACCACGCAGGTCTTTTGGCGCGCACAGTTGAGGATGTGGCGCTGCTGCTGGCATGGCTTGCTGAGTACGATCAGGCCGATCCGTACGCTGTTGAGCTGCCTGAGAGCGACTTCCTGCTGGATCTGGATCGCGGCATCCAAGGGTGGTACATCGCGCTGGCTGATGACGAGTACTTTAATGATTGCGAGCCAGAGATTTATCAAGCTGTGCAGGCTGCGGCCTCTGTTTTTGAGGCGCTTGGCGCACAAGTGGTGCGGCTGAAAGCTGAAGCGCGCCTGAATGTGAAAGAGACGACACAGTTGAGCCGCACTATCACAGCCAGCGAAGCGGCCCTGATCTACGCCGATCGCCTGCAGCGCGAACCTGACGCATTCGGCGCCGATGTGCTAGCGCGCCTGCGCAGCGAAGGCACTGCCACAGCTGTTGAATATGCCAAGGCGCGCCGTGCGCAGGTCTTGGCAGCTTGGCACATGGAACGGCTGTTTGAGGAATACGATCTGCTGATCACGCCTTGCACGCCGATGAGCAGTGTGCCTCTGGCTGAGGAAAACGCCAAGGCCATGGCGCGCGCGCGCCTCTCAGCCTTCACAGCGTACTTCAACATGGCAGGCGTGCCTGCGATCTCAGTGCCGTGTGGCTTCAACAGGCAAGGCTTGCCGATCGGCTTACAGCTGGTGGCGCCTTATAGCGCTGAGAGCCGCTTGCTGCGCGCTGCGCACGCCTACGAACAAGCGACTCAGTGGTCAGCTAAGGCGCCGCCGCTGGCTGTTTAACTATTCGGCAGCAAGCCCAGCAGCGGCGTGATGTACATCACGCCTTTCTCGACGTCGATCTGACGCACAACGCTCTCAATGGCAGGAATCAGCACTTCGCCGTACAGCTCGCCCTGCACTACGTAGACGTCGTTAGCGCCCGTCTCGATCACGTTGACCACGCGCCCGAGCACTAGGCCCGAGTCCGTGATGACCGTCAAGCCGATCACCTGAAATAGGTATATCTCATCCTCAGCCAGCGGCACGCCATCTTGCAAGGTGACCAGGATGTACTGGCCGCGCAGGCGCTCGGCCACTTCACGGCTCTCGACGCCTTCCAGGAAGATCAGCCAGTAGTCGCCTTTATCGTGCTGAGCGCGCGCTACCGTGTAAGCCTGCAAGGTCTCGGCGCGGTCAGGCGTATGCGAGAGATAGATGGTCGTCAGAGCGTGCATGCGCTGTGGCGTGCTGGTGAGCGCTTGCACGCGCAAAGCGCCGCGCACGCCATGCGCACGTGCCACACGCGCCACAGTCAGATAGCCTTGTGCAGGCAAGAGCGGCGTTGGGTAGCCCGATTCAGATGACATGCCTCAGCTGATATCCAGCACAACGCGCTTGCCGCTGCGCGCCGAAGCCACGCGCAGGAGCGCACGGATTGCATTTGCCACGCGCCCTTCCTTGCCGATCACGCGCCCCATGTCCGAAGGCGCCACGTGCAGCTCAATGACGACTGTGCCACGCCGCAGGTGCTCGCTCACGCGCACTGCATTAGGATTCTCGACGAGCGCTTTGGCAACGTACTCAACCAGCTCTTTCATGCTCAAGGTCACTCAGCGCTATCGAAAACAGTTGGCTTGGCAGCAAGCGCGGCGCGGCGCGTCTTTGGGCTGGGCTTGGGCATGGCGGCGCGTGCGGCGTTCGCCTCTTCCACCAGCTTTTCAAGCGGCTCGCCTTGGCGCAGGCGCACCAGACGGTCTAAGGTGCCAAGTTTCCTCAAAATGCGCGCCACAGGCTCGCTGGGCTGCGCGCCGACTTTGAGCCAGTGCAGGGCGCGCCCTTCATCCAGCTCGATGGTCGCGGGCTCAGTGCGCGGATTGTAAAAGCCGATGATCTCAATGTAGCGCCCGTCGCGTGGCGCTTCGCGATCAGCCACGACGATACGGTAGCTCGGTTGTTTCTTCAAGCCAACACGGCGTAGACGGATACGAATCATTCTGAAAGGTCGCTCCTCAAGCGTTTGAATAGCACTTCACTGCCCTCTGAACAGGCGACCGAGATCAGCACGGCCGCTTTTGAACAGCTTCATCATCTTCTGCATCTCGCGGAATTGGCGCAGCAGGTTGTTGATCTCCTGAATGCCTTCCAACTCGCGCTGAGGATGCTTCTCAGTGTTGATATAGCCGGCGCCGCGCGCAATGCGCCGCTTGCGGCTAGCGTTCAGCAGGCGCGGATCGCGGCGCTCTTCTGGCGTCATTGAGCGGATGATCGCCTCGATCTTCTTCAGGCTGCGGTCAGCTTCGGCCTCGTCAATCTGATCCTTGAGCCGATTCAAGCCCGGTATGAGCGACATGAGTTGGCTGATCGGGCCGAGCCGCTTGACCTGCTGCATTTGCGCCAAGAAATCTTCCAGATTGAACTCAGCGCGCATCAGCTTTCGGCTCAGCCGCTCTGCCTCACGCTGATCGAAGGCTTCTTGTGCCTTTTCGATCAGCGTGAGCATATCGCCCATGCCCAGGATGCGCTGCGCCATGCGATCAGGATAGAATTGGTCGAGCGCCTCAGGCTTCTCGCCAACGCCCACGAACTTGATCGGCACGCCCGTCACGGCGCGCATAGAGATAGCAGCGCCGCCGCGCGCATCGCCATCCATCTTGGTCAAGATCAAGCCCGTCAGCCCAATGCGCGCGTGAAAGCCTTCAGCGATCTTAACCGCTTCTTGGCCTGTCATGGCGTCTGCCACTAGCAAAATTTCAGCAGGCTTCAGCCGCGCCTTGATTTGCTCCAGCTCGCTCATCAAGCGCTCGTCGATCTGCAGGCGCCCTGCTGTATCCACGATCAGGACGCCTGCGCCAACCTCACGCGCCTTGCGCAAACCGCGCTCGGCGATGTCAGGCGGCGCTGCGCTCGTGCCTTCATCGTAGACAGGCACGTCCAGCTGCTTGCCGAGCGTCTTGAGCTGATCCACAGCTGCCGGGCGGTAGGTATCAGCCGCCACAAGGTAAGGGCGGCGCCCTTCGCGGCGCAGCTTGAGCGCCAACTTGGCGGCGGTTGTTGTCTTGCCCGAGCCTTGCAAACCGACCAGCATGATCACCACAGGCGGCGTGCCGCTCAGGTTTAGCCGCCCTGGCTCACCGAGCGTGGCTTGCAGCTCCTCAAAGACGATTTTGATGACCATCTGATCGGGCTTGAGCGCTTTCAGCACCTCAGCGCCAATGGCGCGCTCACGCACGCGCTTGATGAAATCTTTGGCGACGGGCAAGGCCACGTCCGCCTCCAGCAGCGCCAGGCGCACTTCGCGCAGCGCCACGTCCACGTCGGCTTCGGTCAGCACGCCGCGCCGACCAAGGCGCTCAAAAATCTCCTGCAGTTTGTTGGTCAGGCTCTCGAACACGCCACACGCCCATTTATTTCCAGCATGATGGATACGCAATTGTAGTAGATTTAGCGCAGGGCGTCAAGGCGCCGTGCAGCTGACCGTTGACAAAAGCGGATCGTTGCGGCTACAATCAAAATCGTTGCGCGCCGAAAAGTCAGCCTTGAGCGCTGCGCGACTGCATGCTATAATCGCAAGCGCTGCGCCGACGTAGCTCAACTGGCAGAGCACCATACTTGTAATATGGGGGTTAAGGGTTCAAGTCCCTTCGTCGGCTTTAGCGGCTGTGCCTTGGGCGCGCCGCTGATCCTGAACATGCCTACATAGCTCAGTCGGTAGAGCACTCCCTTGGTAAGGGAGAGGTCATGGGTTCAAGTCCCATTGTAGGCTTCTACTCCAGGCTTGGATGCGTAAGCGTGCGCTGATCTTGCGGCTTTGAGAGAGCGAAGCTATGCTGCTAATGATAGCAGCATCAGCATGCACGGTATCCTAGCAGCGAAGGCAAGGTGAGCGCTTTTCTCGGCTCACAAGGCAGGTTCATTGAGGAGTCTTCAAGATGGCGAAAAAAGATGTGCGTCATGTGATCCATCTCGCCTGCACGGAATGTAAAGAGCGCAACTATACGACCTACAAGAATCGGCGCAACGATCCCAATCGGCTCGAGTTGCGCAAGTTTTGCAGACGTTGCCGCAGTCACACCTTGCATCGTGAAACAAAATAGGGTATGATAAAGGGCGTGGCGCACGTAGTGTCTGCCCGCCAAACTAGGGGAGTAGCTCAATTGGCAGAGTAGCGGTCTCCAAAACCGTTGGTTGCGGGTTCGAGTCCTGCCTCCCCTGCCAGAGTGCTTACTGAAAACACCGTCGCCAAGACGGTGTTTTATCTCTAACAAACGCACTTTTTAGGAGGATTACTACGACATGGCACGCACGGCCGCCCGTCGTTCAGAGACTGAAGATGAAGAGCTGATCGAGACCGAGCTTGACGATCAGGCTAAGGCCCAAGCCGCTGCCCCGCCTATTTCCGATAGCCGCCGCCGCCGCCAAGCCAAACGCGGCATTGTCGAGACGGGCGCGAGTGCCGCCGTCACCCGTAAAGACCGCCCAACGCCCAGCCAACGCGCTGAAGCACCGCGCAGCCGCAACTTCGTAGTGCGCTTTGTCCAAAACGTCCGCGAGTACTTCCATGAAGTCCAGGTTGAGCTACGCAAGGTCGCCTGGCCGAGCCGTGAGGAAGTCAACCGCCTGACGCGCATCGTGCTGATCGTCACTATTGCCTCTTCAATCTTCTTAGGCGCGGTCAGCTTTGTGTTCGGCTTCCTGACCACACAGATCGCCGAAGGTGCTTCGATCGCCACCATTCTCACGCTTGCGATGGTGGTTGTTGTGGCGGGCTTGTGGCTTTTTAGAGACCGCTTGTTTGGAGCTGAATAAGAGGCAAGCTATGCCGCCACGCAGACCGCGTCCGCGTTACGAAGACCCTGAATACGATCCGACGCCGATCTATCTGGATGAGATCGAGGCGGAAGAGGCGCGCAGCGCTAAGACGCCCAAAAAGCCCAAGCGCCCAACAACGCGCCGCAAGAAGAAAGATGAGCTGATCGAAGAGCCTGAAGCGCCCGATCACGTGGTCATCGGCACCAATGCCGAAGGCGAGCAGATCATCATTCATGAGGATGAGACGCCGCAATGGTATGTGGTGCATTGCTACTCCGGCTACGAGAACAAAGTGCGCCAGATCATCGAGCAGCGCCGTGAGACGCTCGGTTTGCAGGATCGCATCTTCGACATCATCGTGCCGACCGAAGAAGAGATCGAGGTGCGCGAAGGCAAGCGCCGCACTGTTGAGCGCCGCGTCTTCCCAGGCTACATCCTTGTCGAGATGAAGATGGACAAGGAGAGCTGGTTCATGGTGCGCAATACGCCCGGCGTCACAGGCTTCGTCGGCACGGATAACCGCCCAACTCCGCTGCGCCCTGAAGAAGTGGCGCAGATCATCCGCCGCATGGAGTCCGACACGCCGCGCATCAGGGTCGACTTCAAGATCGGCGACAGAGTCCGCATCATAGACGGCCCGTTCTATGACTTCATCGGCACAGTCAACTTCATCGACCCTGAGAAGAACAAAGTGCGCGTGATGGTCTCTTTCTTCGGGCGCGAGACGCCCGTAGAGCTGGACTTTCTGCAGGTAGAGAAAGCGCCTGAGAAGGCCAAGGAAACTGAGAAGTTTGAGAGATTTGAGAAGACTGAGGTAGAGCGCCGCGAAAAGACCGAGAAGACCGAGCGCCGCGAGAAGCTCGGCCAAAAAAAGTAGGCGGACGCTCTTGCGCGTATTTCGGGCAGCCTAGCTGCCAAGAGATGGAGGGACGTCCGAGCGTCCTGCTTGTACATCACCACATGAGGTAATCGAACATGGCTAAGAAAGTCAAAGCAGTTGTGACATTGTCAATCGCAGCTGGCAAGGCAAACCCTGCGCCGCCGATTGGCCCAGCGCTAGCCCAGCATGGCATCAACTTGATGGCCTTCTGCAAGGAATACAATGCCCGCACTGCCAATCGCGTCGGCGAGATTGTGCCCGCTGAGATCACCATCTTCACTGATGGCTCGTTCCGCTTCGTTTTGAAGAGCCCGCCCACTGCTTTCTTGCTCACACGCGCCGCAGGCATTCAGAAAGGCTCGCCAGCGCCGAACAAACAGACTGTCGGGCAGGTCACGCGCAAGCAAATCCGCGAGATCGCCGAGATCAAAATGCCCGACCTGAACGCCAACGACATCGAGGCGGCCATGCGCCAAATCGAAGGCACAGCGCGCAATATGGGCATCAAAGTAGTGGACTGACATCACGTAGCAGAGCTAAAGGCTCGTTATGACTACAGGAGTATTCTGAAACATGGCTCAGCATGGGAAAAAGTATCTCGAGGCGAAGAAGCACATCGTGCCAGGGCGCGAATACAGCCTTGAGGAAGCTATCAAGCTGCTCAAGCAAATCGCCTTCGCCAAATTCAACGAAACAGTCGAGCTACATGCGCGGCTTGGCATTGATCCGCGCCAATCCGATCAGCAAGTGCGCACCACAGTGCTTCTGCCAGCTGGCTTGGGCAAAACTGTGCGCGTCTTAGTCTTCGCCGAAGGTGAAGCAGCGCGCTACGCCGAAGCCGCCGGCGCCGATTACGTGGCAGGCGATGAGCTGATCGCCAAAATCCGCAATGAAGAGTGGGTTGAGTTCGACGTCTCTATCGCCGTGCCAGATATGATGCGCAAGGTCGGCACGCTGGGCAAAGTGCTGGGCCGCAGAGGCCTGATGCCCAATCCGAAGACAGGCACAGTCGTCAATCCTGAAGATTTGGAGCGCGCTGTGCGCGAAGCCCGCGCTGGCCGCGTCGAGTTCCGTAACGACAAGAACGGCAACGTACATGTGCCTATCGGCAAGATTCAGTTCACTGAAGAGCAGCTGATGAAGAACGCCTTGGCTGTGATTGACGCATTGCGCCGCGCTAAGCCTGCTGCAGCCAAAGGCACGTATGTGCGCCGCATGACTATCGCTACCACAATGTCACCAGGCATCCGCCTTGACGCCAACACGCTGATGAACGTCAGCTTGAAGGAAATCGCCTGAGCGTGCTGCATCGCCCTGCATCTGCAGGGCGATTTCTTTGCCTCCGCCTTGCCTTAATCGAAACTTAAGGTTCCTCGGCTGCCGAACAAGTGCGCCAGCGCCATATATGGCGCGCCATGCCCACAGCAGACCGTACCTGTGGCACAGGCGCTTTCTAGCGCCTTGAGAAGCCTTGAGGTTTCCTGAAGAAGGCGCGAAAATCAGCAAAGTTTGTTGCCCCTCGCCTAAAGCGCGAGTAGAATTGGAGCAATCCTTTTGGTGCCGTCTTCACCACGTCCGCGCGGCGTAAAAGTGCCGCCTGCGCTTATTCAGCGAGCTTGTGTGGCAGGCACGGCTCTTTTGCGCTCGGCGCGCCGTTGTAAAAAGAACAGTTATCATCATGAATGCAAAAGATGCGTGGATAGCGACGCTCGGTCAATTACAAGTCCAGCTCAGCCGTTCGATCTACGATACCTGGCTGCGCAGAGTCGAACTATCGCACTATGAAGATGGCCGCTTCACGGTCACTGTGCCAACTGAGTACGCACGTGACTGGATCGAGCGCCACTTGCTCGAATCTATGACTCAGACGCTCAGCAGCATCTTTCGGCGCCCTGCGCAGATCGAGCTGATCGTCTGGGAACCGCCTACGACGCAATCTTTTGACGAGCCGCTCTTCACCTATCAGAGCGCGCAGCACAGCGGCAGCCCGCTCAATCCCGCCTACAGGCTGGAGACGTTCATCAGCGGCGAGCCGAATCGCTACGCTTATTTGCTGGCTACCTCGATCGCCGAAGGCCAGATTGGCAGGCACAGCCCTGCGCTGTTCGTCGGCAGCCTTGGCAATGGCAAGACGCACCTGCTGCAGGCGATCGCACACGCGCTGCTCGAGCGCAACTGTAACGCGCTCTACCTGACCGCCGAAGCCTTCACCACAGCGCTGGTCGAGTCCATCCGTGAAGGCACTAACAGCGCCTTCCGCGAGAAATTCCGCAACGCCGACGCCCTGCTGATTGACGACGCGCAGTTCATCGAAGGCAAGGATAGCACTCAAGCTGAACTGGTCGCGATCTGGGATATCTTCCGCAGCCGACAACGCCAAATTGTTTTCGCCGCGGATCGCCTGCCCAGCGAAATGACGCGCCTGAGCGGCGATCTGCGCTCGCGCCTGCAAGCAGGCCCAATGGCGCGCCTCGAGGCGCCTGATTTAGAGCTGCGCCGCCTGATCTTAGCTGAGAAGAGCAAAGCGCGCGGCCTGAAGCTGCCTAAAGATGTGCTGGAACTTCTAGCAACGCGCCTGACCACAAACGTCCGCGATCTCGAGAGCGCCGTCGATCAGTTGAATACCTACAGCACTTTGACGGCTCAGAGCGTCTCGCGCGAGCTAGCACAGATGATCTTGCGCGCGCTCGGCGCTGAGCAGATGCGCCTTGAGCGCACCTCGCTTGAGCGCGTGATGAGCGTAGTTGCAGCCCACTATCGCCTCTCAGTGCGCGACCTGGCCAGCCGCAAGCGTACCAAAGGTATTGCGCTAGCGCGCCAAATGGCGATGTATGTGGCCCGCGAACTCTCGGACGCTTCACTAGCGCAAATCGGCGCGGCGCTCGGCCGAAACCACAGCACCGTGGCGCATGGCTGCGCTAAAATCGCTGAGCAGATCGCCCTTGATTCAGCGCTCCGCGCCGACTTCGAGGCGATTTGTGGCGCCCTTGCAGGCAAAAGCGCGCTCAACAGCGCCGCTGCGCCTGCGCTAGCGCGCCGCTAGCTCACTGCCCTGTGACGATCACAGGTGTCGGCGGGCTGATGTGCAGATAGTTGGCGTCCATGCCGACGATCACAATGCGCAGTTGGTAAGTGCCCGGTATCAGGCCTGTGGCGCCAAAATTGCCCAATACGCCGTTGATGACGGGCGTGTAAGAGACTTCTGAGAAGGTCGTCCACTCTGGGAACTGCGGCCCTTGCAGCTCCATTTTGAAGTAAAGCGCCTGACCTGGCGCCCAAGCCGCTGTGCCTGTGACGTAGACCGTGCCAGTGACCGTCGCGCCATAACTCGGCGAGCTGATGATCGCCGTCACGCCGCTGATGGCAGGCGCCGCAGCCAAGAGCTGTTGATCGCAGACCAGGCGCGGCAAGATGGCCAGCCCGCGCGCGTAGGCGTAAGCGCTAGCATAGATGTACTCATCTTCAAAAGGCGAGATATCTATGAACAGCAGCGGCTGTGCGCCGAGCACTTGAGCGCGCACTTCTTGCGGCACAAGGCAATAGCGTGGCGGCGGCATTGGATCGCCGCGCGCGCTGCGCACGTTAGCTACGTATGCTGCGGCAAAGTTCGGATCGACAGGCTGTGCCAAGGCGCGCACAACGCCGCTCTCGATGCGCTCGATCAACGGCCCATTGGCAGGCAGCGGCGTCGGCACGAAGCGCCAATCGGTAGATGGCACCAGCTGGCCGCTCGCGTTGGGCACCAGCGGCGGCGAATCCAGCTTCCATTCGGCGCGCCCGCGCTGGCAGTCCACGGCCAAATCGGTCACGCTGCTCAGCAGGCACAGCCGCTCTTGAATCAAGCCTGCAGGCGCTGTCAGAGCCTCAGGGCGCAGCCTGCCGCGCGCTTTCAGAGATTCCAGGATGCTCGGATCGGCGTAAATGCCCGTGATGACCTGATTCCAGATCGGCGCCGCGCCCGTCAAGCCTGTGATATTGCGCATCGGCGTGTTATCGCTGTTGCCCACCCAAACCGCAACAACCACATTCCTGGTGTAGCCGACCGTCCAGTTATCGCGGAAATTGTCGGTAGTGCCCGTCTTGACTGAGCTGACAATGCCGTCAGTGCGCAACGGCGAGCGCGCGCCCATCGACGGCGTGCGCGCAGCGTTATCGGCCAAGATATCGCTGATCACGAATGCAATGCGTGGATCGAGGACGGCTTTGCTGCTGGCTGCATTCAGAATGCTGCGCTCGCTGACAGCTGCGCGTGCGCGCCCTGCGCAACCGCCTTCATACTCATAAACGATCTCGTCCTCGCTATTGACAATGCACAAAATCGACGTCGTCGGCGTCAATTTGCCATCATTAGCGAAGACAGCATAAGCGCGCGCTAGCTCTAGCGGCGTCACCTCGCCGCCGCCAAGCGTCAGCGATAGCCCATAGCGCGAAGGATCAGGCTCTAGGCTGCGAATGCCCAGGCGCGCCGAGAAACTCAGCAGCGCGTCCACGCCGATTTGCCGCAAGGTCAGCACAGCGGGAATGTTGTACGAGTTGGCGAGCGCATCGCGCAGGCGCACGGGCCCGTGAAACGTCCGATCGTAGTTGACAGGCGAATACAGCCGACTGCCAGGCACGCCAATGTGCGTCTCGACATCCCACAGCACACTCCCAGCTGAGAAGCCGCGCTCCATGGCTGCGGCGTATGTGAGCGGCTTGATGGCGCTGCCTGGCTGCCTTGGCGCAAGGGTTACATTCACGCGCCCATCAATCGAGTCATCGCGGTAATCTACGCTGCCGACCATAGCTAAAATTTCGCCTGTGGCAGGCTTCAGCACGACCACTGCCGCGTTGTTGGCGTTGTG
>RFIM01000240.1 GCA_003695215.1 Chloroflexota bacterium | reverse complement strand
AATGGCTGCGGCGACCATGCCCTGGCTGACGAGCGGTAAGTGAATGCGCCACAACACGCGCAGCGGACTAGCGCCCATTGTGCGTGCTGCCTGCTCCATACTCGGCTTGACCTTCTCAAGGCTCGCCTCGACGCTGTTGAAAGCGACCGACATGAAGCGCACAGTGTAAGCGTACATCAGGCCGACGATCGTGCCCGTCAGGATCAAGCCTGGCGCGCTCAGGTTCAGCTGTTGGGCCAAGTCGTTTATGGCGCGATCGATCGGCGCCAGAGTCAGCAGCACGCCCGCAGCGATCACAGCGCCTGGCAGGGCATAACCGAGCGTTGCCAAGCGCGCCACGATTCGCCCGGCGCGCCCGCCGCGCAGGCGCACGCCATTGGCGATCAGCAGCGCCAAGAAGACTGTGAGGATCGCCGCTAGGGCCGCCAAGCCGAAGGTGTTCAGGGCGTACTGCCCGAAGACGCTGCGCCAGCCGCCGAAATTAGTGCGCACATAGCTGAGCGCCCATGCCGCCAGCTGCCCGACAGGCAACACGAAGGCGAAGCCGAGCAGGAGCACATTGGCGCCCACAGCCAGCAGTGCAGCCGTGCCGCGCAGCTGCAAGCGCGGCGGCCGCCTGACCAAGATGCCGCTTTGATAGTAGCGCGCCTTACCGCGCAGCGCCCGCTCCAGCAGGATCAGGCACAGCGCCACGCCCAGGAGCAGCAGCGAGAGTTCGATCGCGCCGGCGCGATCCATGCGCCCTTCCCACAGGCGCACAATGCCTTCGCTGATCGTTGGGAAGCTGAAGAAGCGCACTGTGGCGAAGTCGGTCATAGCTTCCATCATGGCGAGCGCTGTGCCTGCCACTAGAGATGGGCGCGCCAATGGGATGATCAGGCGGAAGAAGGCTTGTGTGCGCGTGTAGCCCATCACGCGCGCCGCCTCATAGGTCGTCAGCGCCTGCTCGCGGAAGGCCGCGCGCGCCAACAAGTACACATAGGGATACAGCACCAGGCTCATGACCAAAATGGCGCCCCAGCCGCTGCGAATATCAGGCGCGCGGAAAGTCTGCCCAAACCATGCCCGTAACGTCGTTTGAACAGGCCCTGCGAAATCGAAGGTCGCCATGTAGACAAAGCCGATGACGAAGGAAGGCACTGCCAATGGCAGTAGCAGTGCCCGCTCGAAGAAAGCGCGCAGCGGGAAACTGTACGCCGTCACAAGCCAGGCCATGCCCGTGCCGATCAGCAAGGTCAAGGCGCCGACGCCGCCCAAGAGCAGCAGCGTGTGGACCAGCATGCGCGGCAAGATCGTCTCCCAGAGGCGTTGCCACATCTCAAAGGATGGATTCAGCAAAGCTGAGAGCAAGTTCAGGATCGGCAAGACGACCAGGCCTGCTACGAGCAGCGGTAAAAGCAAGCGACCGCGCAGGCGGCGCTGTGTGCGGCGTGCTTCAGCGGGCAAGGCGCTCTGTAAGGGTTGTCTCAGGATATCTTGTGCCAAGATCGCTCCTCAAGCTATCAACTACGGATCGCGCCGATGGATGAGCGGACGGCGCTCATCCATCGGTGGCTTATAGGCAGGCGAAGCGACGTCGGCTCAGTAGCCTGCGCGGCCAAGCAGGTCAATAGCGGCCTGCTGATACTTGCCCAGCTCGGTCAAGGGCAAGTCATCGATCTTAGGCGTGCCAAAGCTTGCGATGATCGCGTTGATTGGCGCCTTGGCGTTCACTGGGAACTCGTAATTGCCGCCTGGCAGGCCGCTTTCATCAGCCGCTTGGCCTTTCTCGGCATCGCTGAGCCATTCCAGCAGCTTGATGGCGTTCTCGCGGTTGGCAGCGTTCGCCGTGACGCCGGCGCCTGCCACATTGCGGTGCACGCCGCGATCGGCTTGATTGGCCCAGAAGATTTTAACATTGAAGTCGGGATTTTGAGCGTACAGCCGACCGACGTAATAGTGATTAGTGATGCCGACATCGCAGCCGCCTGCCGCGATCGTCTCCAGGATGCGCGTATCGCTATCGATCAGCTGCGGCTTGTTGGCAACCCAGCCTCTGACCACTTCCTCGGCTTTTTCCTCGCCCAGGGCCGCGATCATGCTGGCGACCAGCGAGATGGTGTAAATGTGCGTGGCAGGGCGCAGGCACAGCCGCCCGCTCCACTTTGGATCGGCGAGCGCCTCATAGGTCGAGAGTTCGCTCGGATCGACCTTCTGTGGATTATACACGATCGTGCGCAGGCGCTGGCTCAAGCCGAACCAGCGATTCTCAGGATCGCGCAAGGCCTCAGGCACATTGGCGCGCAGCACTTCTGAGTCAATCGGCTGGAACAGGCCTTTCTCAGCTGCCAGGACGAGCGTGCCCGTATCCACTGAGAAGAAGACGTCCGCGGGCGTCTGAGGGCCTTCCTGCTCTAGGCGCGTCAGCAGGGCTTGCGGCGAGCCTTGCGAGAGCCGCACCTCGATGCCTGTCTCGTTGGTGAACTCGACGAACATTTGCTCCATGGCGCCGTAATGGCGCGATGAGTAGACGTTCACGAATTGGCGTCCTTGAGCGGCGGCTGCGTTCACGCCTGCGAAAATCAGCGCTGCCAGGAGTGCCAGAGTGACCAAACGACGTAGGTTGGGCATGCTTAACTCCATTCAACTCGTTAGGTTGGTCTTCTGAACGCCATCCTTCGGCGTTCGAAGGCAACTATAAGGGCAGATCAAGGGCAGCACAAGGCGTGTGGCTTAAAGCGGAGTTTCACAGGCGTAAAAGGTGATTTTTTGCACAAGTTAAGCTACAGATGAAGCGTGCTTGAGTTTCAGGGCGAACTTGGCTATTGCAGTCAGGCGGAATGGGCTAAACTAGAGGGCATTCGGAAGACATTTTGAGGTAAGGTTGCGATGCTCAGCACCTTTGAAAAGATCGCTTTCATCGTCTTGGCGGTGGCCTCAGTGGCCATTGCTGTGCGCGGCTTCCGCCAGATGTGGCAGATTGTGCGGCGCGGCAGCGATAAGCTCTATCTGGAACGGCTGCCACAGCGCGCTTGGCGCGCCCTGCGCATCTATCTCTCACAACAGACGACGCTCAGGACGCGTCGTTTGGTCAGCTTGCTGCACTTGGGCGTCGTCTGGGGCTTCACTTTCTACTTTGTGGTGAACCTTGGCGATGTGCTGGAAGGCTTCATTGCCGACTTCAAGTTTTTGGGCACAGAGGGCGTGTTGGCGGCGGGCTACCGCTTGCTGGGCGATTTTCTGAGCGTAGCTGTGCTGGTAGGCGTCACTTATTTTCTGCTGAGGCGTTTCGTTTTCGGCGATAAGGCGCTCAGCTTCCACGAGAACGTGCTTGTGCATCCGAATGTGGCGCGCGGTCACATTCGGCGCGATTCGCTGATCGTCGGCGTGTTCATCCTAGCGCACGTCGGCGCGCGTTTTCTTGGGCAATCGGTGCAAATCGCTATGGGCGAAGGCGTGCAGCCACAGCCGTTTGCCACAGCCGTGGCCAACTTGTGGTCGGGCATG
Source organism: Chloroflexota bacterium (assembly GCA_003695215.1). GTDB lineage: Bacteria > Chloroflexota > Anaerolineae > Aggregatilineales > UBA2796 > CP2-2F. The sequence continues at coordinate 7,276 of RFIM01000240.1, read as the reverse complement.
GGCGCCGAGGTGCAGCTGCTGCTGGATCACGCGTTTTGGTGGATTGCCTTAGGCGGCATTTTGCTGTTCCTGCCTTATTTTCCCTACAGCAAGCACGCGCACTTGTTCATGGCGCCGCTGAACTACCTGACCAAGCCGCCGCGCCGATCCCTGGGCGAGCTGGCGCCTGAAGACTTCGAAGACGAGACGCGCGAGCAATTCGGAGTTGGCAAGCTGGAACATCTGCCGCAAACGCATCTGATGGATGCTTTCGCTTGTATCATGTGCAATCGCTGCCAGGATGTTTGTCCGGCGTATGTGACGGGCAAGGAACTCTCGCCTTCGGCCTACGAGATCAACAAGCGTTTCTTGATCAAAGAGCGCATGACGGCGCTGGCCAATGGCGCCGAGACCGAGTTGCCGCTGGTCGGCACAGCGCTGAGCGAGTCGGCTTTATGGGCGTGCACGGCTTGCGGCGCGTGCGTGGATATCTGCCCTGTGGGCAATGAGCCGATGCTGGATATTCTCTACATGCGCCGCGATCAGGTCTTAGTGCAAGCCAACTTTCCATCCGAGCTGAAAGGCGCCTTCAATGGCATGGAGCGGCAGGGCAATCCCTGGCAGATCAGCGAGAGTCGGCTGAAGTGGGCTGAAGGCTTGGACGTGCCGACCGTTGAAGATAAGCCTGACTTTGAGATTCTGTATTGGGTCGGTTGTGCGGCCAGCTTTGAGCCGCGCGCGCAGCAGACGGCGCGCGCCTTTGTGCAGCTTCTACGCATGGCGGGCGTCAACTTCGCTGTGCTAGGCGAGCGCGAGTCCTGCACGGGCGATACGGCGCGGCGCGCAGGCAACGAGTTTCTCTACGCTGAGATGGCCAAGGCGAATGTGGAGACGCTCAACGCGGTCAAGCCCAAGCGCATCGTGACGACTTGCCCGCATTGCCTGCACAACCTGGGCAAGGAATACCATCAGTTTGGCGGCAACTACACCGTCATCCATCACACGGAGCTGATCGAAGAGTTGATCGCGGCGGGCAAATTGCCTGCTAGCGCGCATCCGAATCGGCAGCCGAACGTGACCTTCCACGATCCGTGCTATCTCGGGCGGCACAACAGCGTGATCGAGGCGCCGCGCGCGGCTTTGCGACAAGGCGCTGGCGTGAATCTGGTCGAGATGGCGCGGCATGGCAGGCAATCGTTCTGTTGTGGCGCAGGCGGCGCGCAATTCTGGAAAGAAGAGGAGCATGGCGCAGCGCGCGTGAATCTGACGCGCTATCAAGAGGCACGCGCTACAGGCGCTCAGACGCTCGCCGTCGGCTGCCCGTTTTGCATGCGCATGTTCAGCGATGCGCACGGCGAGCTTGGCGGCGAGATGCAGATCAAGGACGTGGCTGAGATCATCGCTGAGCGCCTACAGGTCAGGGCGCCTGCGGCTGATTAGCGCACCATACCTTGACTCATGCCTGTGAGTTGGCTACACTTCCGCCGATCTTCGAAGGACTGACGGAAGCTCATGCGCACTGTCTCTGCTCAAAAACACGCCACGCTCAGCCTGCCTTTGGGCGATTTCAGATTGATTCTGAGCGTGGCGTTGCTTTTGCGGCTGGCTTTTGTGCTGCTGACTGTGCCAAATGTCAGCGGCGGCGATACGCTCGGCCTGCTGCAGTACGGTCTGGAGTTGGTGCGCGATCAGATGCCCTACATGACGCCTATTGCGCCGCTCTACCTGCTCTACACCGGCATAGTGCAGAGCCTTTTTGGCGAAGGCAACTTGGTGCCTTTCCGCTTGCTGAACGTGCTCTGGAGCCTAGCGCTGGTCATGGCGGTATTTGCGGCCGCAGAAGCCTACTTCAGCCGACGCACTGCTGTGATCGCCGCTTGGCTGATCGCGCTCAACCCGATCTTCATCATCGAGTCAGGGCAAATTTTGACCGAGAGCGTCTTTTTGCCGTTCATGGTCGGCGCGCTGGCCTTGCATGGACGCTTCACACAGCAGGGCAAAGGCATGACGTGGCCTCAGGCGGCGTCGGTCGGTGCGCTGCTGGGCTTGGCCAGCCTGACGCGTGCTGTAGCGCTCGTTTTGCCGAGTATCTTCGTGGTTCATCTGCTGTGGCGCTATCGGCGCGGCGCTTGGCGCTTGATCGCCGCCTTGCTAATCGGCTACAGCGCGGTCGTCTTGAGCTGGACAGTGTATGGCCTCTTGCGCTGGCAGACGTTCATGATCGGCGGCAGCGGCTTTGCAGCGAACTTGTACCTAGGCACTAATGAGGGCTGGTGCGGCCCGCAATGCCTGGATGAGCGCGCAGGCATCACGGCTGAAGATCAATTCCGCAACGATGAGATTTACGCGCAGCGCGCCTTGGAAGCCATTGCCAGCGATCCGCGCGGCTACATCCTGCGCCGCGCAGCCAATCTGCTCGAAGCGAGCCTGCAGCCGCACAACACGGTTTTTTTTCAAGGCGAGAGCCTGCGCGAGTTGTTCATGGTGTGGTGGCAGACCGATCGCAGCTTAGCGGGCCTTGGTCAGGTGCTTGGCGGAGATGCCTTCCTGCCGAAGCTCTCGCTGTATATCTTTCACTTCGGCACGCTGTGGCTCGGGGCGTTTGGGATGCTGCTGGGCGCGCTGCGTTGGCGCGTCTTTTGGCGCAACTTACCGCTTTACGGCGCTGTAATGTACTTCTACGCTTTGCATAGCCTGCTGACGGCAATTCCGCGCTATCTGTTTCCAACGGCGGCGCTCTGGCTGATCTTCGCGAGCGCTGCGTTGGCAGGGCGCGCTGCACTTGAGAAACAAGATGAAAAGGCTGCTTAAGGTTCCAAGAAGCTACTGGTTGCCTGCCGTGTTGGCGCTCTGCCTTGCGGCACGGCTAAGCGCGCTGCTGCTCTTCGGCGCGCAACTCGCCCTTGAAGGCGATGTGGTTCATGGCGAAGGCGCCTACGATGTACGCGCCCGCAACTTGCTGGCAACAGGCGTGCTTGGCTTGGAGCCAGGTCAAATTGATGTGGAAGGCTCAAGCGTGCTGTATCCTGTGCTGTTGGCGATCGCCTATGCCGTTGGCGGGCGCACTTTAGCGGCGGTCAGCACGTTGAACATGCTGTTCGATCTAGTCACTGCCTGGGCGATCTTCCAGCTGGGCAGGCGCTTATTCGGCAGGCCTGAGATCGGCGCTTTGGCGGCGCTCTTCTTCGCGCTCTATCCCTACCTGATTTTTCAGACGCTCAGCGTCGCCTATACGTCGCTGCTGACGATGTTGATCAGCTTGACGGCGCTTGCTTTTGTGGCGCTGCGCCAGCGCGAGCGGCTTGATGGCGGCACTTGGCTGCGGATCGCCGCTTGCGGCATCGCGATCGGGCTGCTGGCGCTGACACGTCCGCCTGCGGTGTTGATCGCGTTCGGCGGCGCGCTGTGGTGCCTATTTCGGCTGAACTTCTGGCAAAGCGCGGCGCGACTCGTGCCTGCAGCGCTGATCAGCCTGCTAGTGCTCGCGCCGTGGCTGTGGCAAACCTACCAGACGTTCAATCGCTTCATTCCGATTGGAGGCAACTTGGGCGTAGCGCTATGGGGCGGCAATAGTCCCTACACTGTGCCGTTCATCCAAGCAGGCTATCCGCTTTTGTGGATGCCTGAGCACTTGAACGTGCCTGCTGAGCGTGGCGAACTTGCCGTGCGTTTAGTGGAAAACAGCGAGCGGCTGACGCAGCTGACGGCTGAGTACTTGCGTGAGAACCTGGATCAGATTCCTGCGCTTTTGTTCTGGAAGTTCTACGCGCAATGGACGCCCGATATCTTCCCAGCGCGTAATCCGATCAAGGGCGTGATTCCTTTCGTGCGCCAGGCTGATGGGCGCATCCGCGCTCTGACCGATCCTGAGGAGATACGCGCTAACGGCTTTGCAGCGGAAGGCGATGTCTACGCTGAGCCGCTCTTCAGCCTGATCGGGCGTTGGATTCATCGCTTTTATTTCGGCGGCTTGCTGATCTTGGCGCTGATCGGCATGTGGCAGGTTCGGCGCGCTTGGCGTGATGTCTCGCTGCTCTACTTGATCCTGCTGATCATGACAGCATTCTACGTGTTGACCACGCCATGCACGCGCTATCGCTCGCCGACCGATCCATTGCTCTTTTTGTTCTCGGCGCAGGCTGCGCTACACTTCTGGCAGCAGCGTCAAATCGCTACGCAGGTTGAGGTGCAAAAGGCATGAAAAACATCCTCGTGACGGGCGGCGCAGGCTTCATTGGCAGCGCTTTTGTGCGCTACATGGTCCAGGCCTATCCGCACTACACTGTTGTCGTCTTCGATAAGCTGACCTACGCAGGCAATCTGGATAATCTGTTGCCTGTGCATGATGCGCCGAACTACCGCTTTGAGCGCGGCGATATCGCCGAGGCGCCGACGGTCAGGCGCGTGCTGGAGCAGTATCAGATCGACGCCATTGTGAACTTCGCGGCTGAGTCGCACGTGGACCGCAGCATTCTGAATTCGCACGCCTTCCTAGAGACGGATGTGATCGGCGTGTACGTGCTGCTGGAGCAGGCGCGTCAGCTTGGCATCAAGCGCTTTCATCAGGTTAGCACGGATGAAGTCTACGGTTGGATCGCCGAAGGTGCCTTCAAAGAGACCGATCCACTGCAGCCGAACAATCCGTACTCAGCGGCGAAGGCGAGCGGCGAGATGCTAGTGCGCGCCTATCACGTCACGCATGGCATGCACACTACCGTCACGCGTGGCAGCAATACCTACGGGCCGTATCAGTACCCTGAGAAGATGATGCCGCTCTTCATCACTGAGGCAATTGACGACCGCCCGTTGCCCGTCTATGGCGATGGCAAGCAAGTGCGCGATTGGCTCTATGTGGACGATCACGCGCGCGCTATTGACCTGGTGCTGCATCGCGGCGCGCCAGGTGAGGTCTACAACGTCGGCGGCGAGAATGAGCAGCACAACATCGATGTGACGCGCCGCCTGCTGCGGCTGCTGGGCAAACCTGAGACGCTGATCCGTCACGTAGCCGATCGGCCTGGGCATGATCGGCGCTATGCCGTGGACTGCAGCAAGATCAAAGCGCTCGGCTGGCAACGCAACGATGACTTTGAGAGCCTGCTGGCACAGACTGTGGCCTGGTACCAGCACAATGCATGGTGGTGGCGCAAGATCAAGACGGGCGAGTACCTCGAGTACTACAAGCAGCAATACGCTCAGCGCCTTGCTGAGGCCAAGTCTTGAAGGAGCGTGCTATGACTGAACGCGCAAGCCGTTATGGGCAAGGCCTTTGGTTCGAGGAATTCATCGAAGGTCTGCCGATCCGCACACGCGGGCGCACCATCACTGAAGCCGACCTGGTCGCTTTTGCAGGCCTCAGCGGCGACTTCAACCCGATGCACACTGATGCCTGCTACGCCGAGACGACGCAATTTGGCGCGCGCATCGCTCATGGCGCACTCGTCTTCTCTATGGCCACAGGCTTGGCTTACCAGCTGGGCGTGCTAGAAGGCACTGTGATCGCCTTCCTCGGCTTTGAGATGAAACTGCGCGCGCCCGTCTACATTGGCGATACTATCCGCGTTGAGGCCAGCGTCAGCAAGCGCCGCCCAATGCCCGCTGCAGGCGGCGGCATCGTCACTCTTGACGTAAAAGTGCTCAACCAGCGCGATGAAGCCGTTCAGAAAGGCGAATGGACGATCATGGTGCGCAGCCGACCTGAGGACTCAGGCGCGCAGCCGATTGCACAGTCCGAGAGTCAGAGCGCGCCGACCGATGCTGACTGAGATCAACGCGCACTGCTATGAAACCCGCCTGAGTGGGCTGTACGCCATCACCATGCCGACGCCGTTCCCTGTCGGCGATGTCTTCGCCTATCTCGCGCTCGGCAAAGGCTCAGCGCCGCTGACCTTGATCGACTGCGGCGTGCGCACTGATGAGGCCCGCGCCGCGCTGCAAGCAGGCCTGGCTGCTTGTGGCGTGGCTTTTCGCGATATCGAACGCCTGATCATCACTCATCATCATACCGATCATCTCGGCTTCGCTGCAGAGATTGCCGCTGAGTCCGACGCCGAAATCTGTGCCCATCAGTTATGCCGCCCTTGGCTAGAGCAGCCTGAGCCGACGCGGCGCGCCTTCGACGCCTACCTGCGGCCGATCTTCCGTCAGGGCGGCGTGCCTGAGGAGGTGATCGCAGGTATCGAGCGCATCTCAGCCTACTTGGGCAGCTTTGTGCAACCTGCCCGTGTGACGCGCACATTGGCGGAAGGCGATCAAGTCGAGCTGCTGGGCAAGGTCTGGCAAGTCTATCATACCAAAGGTCACGCCGGCGATTTGCTATGCCTGTACGAGCCTGAGAGCCGCGTCCTGCTCTCGAGCGATCACCTGCTGCGCGATATCAGCTCGAATCCGCTGCTTGAGCCGCCCGAAGCGCCCGATCAGCCGCGTCCACAGCGCCTGCTGGACTACCTAGCCGAGTTACAGCGCATTGCCCAGCTGGATATTCAAGTCGCCTATCCTGGCCACGGCGCGCCTGTCACAAACGTGCCGCAACTGGTCGAAGGGCGCTTGGCCATGCACGCCGAACGCGCAGAGCGCTTGCGCGCTCTCTGCGCAGAGCAGCCGCGCACGCTTTACGAGCTTGTGCAGCTGCTCTTCCCGCACTTGCGCCAACCCGAGATGTTCCTCGCGCTCTCAGAAGTGCTAGGCCACCTGGATTTATTGGTGCGCGATGGCAAAGCCTTCGCTGAATGGCGCGACGGCGTGGCGTATTGGCAGGCCGCCTGAGGCCTCAAGGCGCGCTCGGCGTTTGGAGCGGCGCCAAGACTTCCGCAGCGCGCCGACACAGGTTGATTCCGCCTGCGTTCAGCCAGCTCTGCAAGGCTTCGCTTTGCTCAGGCGTCTTGCCTGCCAGCGCATCCATGTAGATGAGCGAGCCCCAACGGTAGTAATTGCGTGTCTCCGTGGCCCAGCGGCCCCAGCCGCGCGGAATCACGCCCCAGCCGCCGTTATAGCCCGCCATTGCCAAGCCGATGTGCCCATCAGCGCGCTGCAGGCTGCCGAGCAAGTAGGCGATGCCGCGCCGCGCGTTCGTCTCAGGATCGAGCATGTTCTCGCCCTCAGCGAAATGAAATGGCATCACCTGGAACAACCCTTGTGCGCCCGCCGCTGAGCTGACCAGGTAGTGCCCGCAACTCTCGATCTGGATCACCGTCGCCAAAATATCGGGATCGATCTGGTATTCGCGCGCCCATTTGATGATCCATGGCGACCAAAACTGCACCTCAGGCGTGAACACAGGCGCGATGCGTTCTCGGTT
>RFIM01000239.1 GCA_003695215.1 Chloroflexota bacterium | reverse complement strand
CTGAAGCGCAGGATAGCAGTCCAAGGCGCAGCATTGAGCGCAGCGAGCCACTTCTAAGGCCTGCGCCTATCAGACGCCCGATGTGGCTCATGCCTGAGGCTGAGCTGCCTGAGGCCTTTGAAGAGTCGGCGCCAGAAGCTGAACCAGCAGAGACGCCGCCAGAGACGGCTGTGCCGCCTGCTGTTGCTGAGGCGCGCTTCACAGCTTTCTTGCCGCGCCAAGCTGCGGTCGAGCGTTGGCATTCGCTGCTGGTCTATGCACACACGCCCGAAATGCTCGACCAAATCCGCAGCGATGCCAAGCGCTTTTTGCCTGAACTCGGCGGCGCACCGCGCGAAGTGCGCGCCGCACAAGCAACTGTCCTGGCGCGCGGCACGCCCTTGACCTTCACGCCCTACGCCGAAGGCGTGCTCTTCAATCCCGAGTCGATCACTATCGCATGGTGGGAAGACCTTCATCGGCTTGAGTTCCGTTTCAAGGCTGAGGCAGCGTTGCTCAACCAAGCCGTAAACCTGACCATCACAGTCAGCGCCGATCCGCTCATTGTGGCGCAATTGCGCGGCGGCATCGTCTTCGAGTCGCCCGAGAGCGCTTACAAGCCAAATCCGTATGAGAATGAGCCGATCACAGCTGCGCCCTACCACGCTGAAGAGATTTTCGTCAGCTACAGCCGCCGCGATTCAGAGATCGCCAAGGCTTGCCGCAACGCTTACCGTGCGCTCGGCTTCAAAGTGCTGATGGATGTGGACGAGCTGCGCGCCGGCGAGCGCTGGGACCATCAGCTGGAGCGCCTGATTGAGCGCGCCACCATCTTCCAGCTCTTCTGGTCAGAGAACTCAGCCCAATCGCAGTTCTGCCGCCGCGAGTGTCAGTATGCGCTGCAGTTGGCCCATCAACGTAACTCTGATGGCTCAGGCTACATCCGTCCTGTCTACTGGCAGGAGCCAATGCCGCAGCCGCCGAAGGAACTTGAGCATTTGCACTTCGCCTATGTGCGCTTGCCGCGCCTCAGCCGCCATGCAGATTGACTATGCAGTACCTCTTCGAAAATGTGCGCGTCCTGGCGCCCGAAGGCAGCGCTGACTGGCTGCTGACCGATGAGGCGCGCATCGCCCAGATTGGCCATGGCGCCGCGCCTGATTGCCCTGATGCGCTGCGCATCAATGGCGCAGACGGCTACTTGGCGCCTGCCTTCATCGATATGCACGTGCACGGCAGCCATGGCTTCGATACCATGGACGCCACGCCTGAAGCTTTGCGCTGCATGGCGCGCTTTTTTGCGGCACACGGCGTGGCGAATTTCCTCGCCACGACCATGACTGCCAGCCGTGAGGCGATCGGCGCTGCGCTGCGCAACGTGGCCGAATGCCTCGGCGCGCAGCCTGACGGCGCCACACTGCTCGGCGCGCATTTGGAAGGCCCATACATCAATGCCAAGGCGCGCGGCGCGCAGCCCGCCGATCACGTCCGCCTGGCCGAGCCAAGCGAATATGCTGATTGGCTCGCGCTCAATGTCATTCGGCAGGTCACTGTTGCGCCTGAGTTCACTGAGAATATCGCCTTCATGCAGGCCTGTGTTCAACGCGGTATCCTCGTCAGCATCGGTCACACGCAGGCCAGCTATGAGCAAGCGCTGATCGCCGTTCAGCACGGCGCACGCCAAACAACGCACACCTTCAACGCAATGACGGGCTTGCATCATCGCGCACCAGGCGTTGTCGGCGCCGCGCTAACCTGTGAGCTGTTGACTTGCGAGCTGATCGCCGATAACTTGCACGTGCATCCTGCAGCCATGGCGCTGCTGGTGCGCGCTAAAGGCACAAAGGGCGTCATCGCCATCACAGATGCCATTCGCGCCACAGGCCTCAGCGAAGGCGAGTCCGAACTAGGCAGTCAGACGGTCTATGTGCGCGAGGGCAAAGCGACCCTAGCTGATGGCACCTTAGCGGGCAGCCTTCTGACTATGGACGCGGCGCTGCGCAACCTGCAGGCCGCCACAGGGCTAAGCCTTGAGGCGCTCATGCCAATCTTCAGCGCCAACGCAGCGCGTCAGCTCAACTTAGCGCATCGCAAGGGCAGCTTGCGCGTCGGCTACGATGCCGATCTGGTCCTGCTCGACCCAGCCCTGCAAGTGCAGATGACTTTTGCCGAAGGCCGCTTGATCTACCAACGAAGGATATAACCTTGCCGACACTGCTGGCTGAAAATGCTTACCAACTGCTGACCTTTGACGATCAGCGCCGCGAGATCTCTGACGGCGCGCTTTTTGTCCGCGATGGCTTCATCGAGCTAGTTGGCACGAGCGCTGAAGTGCGCGCCGCACTGCGCGAGCGGCCTGATGAGATTCTCAACCTGCGCGATCATGTCGTCCTGCCTGGCTTGATCAACACGCATCATCATATGTTCCAAAGCCTGACTCGCGTCACGCCGAGTGGACAAGATTGCGAGCTGTTCGGCTGGCTGCGCGCGCATTACGGTCTATGGGCGAATTTGCGCAGCGAGATGATTTACGTCTCGACCTTAACGGCAATGGCGGAATTGATCCTCTCAGGCTGCACGACCAGCAGCGATCACCTGTACTTGTATCCGAACGATTGCCGCCTGGACGATTCGATCCGCGCCGCCAACGAGATTGGCATGCGCTTTCATGCGGCGCGCGGCAGCATGAGCGTTGGCGAGAGCAAAGGCGGCTTGCCGCCCGATCGTGTGGTGGAAGATGAAGAGGCGATCTTGCGCGATACGCAGCGCCTGATCGAGACCTACCATCAAAGGCAGCGCGGCGCAATGCTGCGCATTGTGGTGGCGCCGTGTTCGCCCTTCAGCGTCTCACAAGACTTGATGCGCGAGTCGGCGCGCTTGGCGCGCGCCTATGGCGTGCAGCTGCATACGCATCTGGCTGAAAATGAGAACGACGTGGCCTATAGCCGCGAGCAGTTCGGCCTGACGCCTGCGGAATACGCCGAGTCGGTCGCCTGGCTTGGCGCGGATGTCTGGCATGCGCACTGCGTCAAGCTGGATGCGCAGGGCATTGAGCGCTTTGCACGCACTCAGACAGGTGTAGCACATTGCCCTAGCTCGAACATGCGCTTGGCGAGCGGCATCGCGCCTATTCGGGCCATGCTCCAGGCAGGCGTGCGCCTCGGGCTTGGCGTAGACGGCTCGGCTTCGAACGATAGCGGTCATATGCTAGCCGAAGCGCGCATGGCAATGCTCTTACAGCGCGTCAACGGCGATCCGACTGCCTTGAGCGGGCGACAGGCGCTGGAGCTAGCCACACGTGGCGGCGCCGCTGTGTTGGGCAGAGACGATATCGGCGCGCTAGCCGTGGGCATGGCAGCGGATTTCATCGCCATCAACCTGAATCGGGTGAGTTTCGCAGGCGCGTGGATCGATCCTGCGGCGGCGCTCGTCTTCTGCGCGCCGCCGACTGTGGACTACAGCGTGATTAATGGCCGCGTGATTGTTCGCGAAGGGCAGCTCAGCACAGTTGACCTGCCCAATATCCTGCGCCAACACAACGCCTACGCACGCCAACTGGCTGAGGCACCACAGCGTTAGTTCACGCGCGTGCCAAAGCCAGGCGCGCTGCACGAGACGTAATCAGCGCCGAGAACGACGCGGAAGTCCACTGTCCGATTCGGATCAGGCTGGCTGATGATCCGATCGGCGCGGATGTTCAAGGTGCGGCGCAATTCCTGCAGCACTTGTGGCGAAGCGCTGCCTGTGTAGTCGTAGATCACGGTCTGGGCAGTCGCTTCGCCCTGGCCGCGTGCAACAGCGCGGAAGCCTTCCCAGCTCAGCAGATCGACGGCCACCAAATCGTAGTTTGGCTTGGGCGAGCCATTGATCACCTCAATGCTGCCAAGATTACGCACTAGGCGGTTGCGCGTCGGCGGCGTGTAGAATTGGCGCAGCGTCTCGAACAGGCCTTCAGTCGGAATTTGCACGTCCTCACCATAAGGCGTGCGCCAAGCGTCGGTCTCGCGCCCTTTGACGAGCTGGAAGCTGCTGATGTTCTCAGGCGTCAGGTTCAGGGCGAAAGGCAACAAGCCGAGAATATCAGGCAATTGCAAGTTGGTCTCGACGATTTGGCTCGCCTGCGACCATAGCTCAGGCGCCTTCTGCAGCAGGCCCTGCGAGAGCGCCTCGCGCCACATGGCGCGCAAAAGCTGCTGTTGGCGGCGGTTGCGATCGAAATCGCTCAGGCGTTGGCGCACACGCGCATACCAAAGCGCTAGCGAGCCATCCATGCGGTAATAGCCGACGTCGAGCGTGTAGGGCGCGTAGACAGGCGTGCCTTGTGCATCGTACTGCCCTGTGAAGCGCAGCTGATCGATCATTGGGCAATCCACGGCGATGTTCACGCCGCCAAGCGCGTCAATCAACGCCTTGAAGCCGTTGAAACTGACTTTGGCGTAAAAGTGAATGGGAATGCCGAAATTGTACAGGATCGTCTCTTGCAGCAGGCCAAAACCGCCGCCCGGCGACCAGCCGACCGACTGGCCCCAGCCATAGGCGACATTCAAGCGCTGCATTCCCAGCTGCGGGATGCAAACATATAGGTCGCGTGGCAAGCTGAGCATGGCGACGCTGCCAACAGTGCGGTTGATCGAGACGATCACCATTGTATCGGTGCGCACAGAGGGCTCGTTAGGCTGCAAATCTTCGTCCGTGCCAAGCAAGATGATGTTCAGGATATCATCTTCAGAGCGCAAGCGCGGCGCGCGCGGCGGCACAGCAGTCACTTGTGGCTTTTCTGTGCAGACCTCGCGGAAGGGCACGCGCGGCAAGGTGCTGGTAGCAGGCGGCAAGGTGGCCGTCGGCTGGGGCGTCGGCGTGAAGGCGCTCGGATCGGGCGTGCGCGTGGGGCGGCGCGTGTTAGTCGGCAGCAGGCGCGGCCCAAAGGCGCCATAGGGCGCTCGATCGGGCGCAAAATACGCGAGCCTGAGCGCACTTTGCGGCACGGGCGTCGGTGTCGGCACGCTCAAGCGGCCTTGTTGAAGGGCTGTGGCTGTGGCAGGGAAAAGTGTGCTGTGCCGCTCGATCAAGGCGCGGCGCTCAGCGCGCGCTTGTAGCTCGCGCCAATTGAGCCAAGCGGCGTTCGCAAGCAGCGCAACGCCAATCAGCAAGAGCAGTAGCAAAAGCGCGCGTCCGAAGGAGCGCAAACAGCCTCGAGGTTTCATGATCATCGCTCACCAATTGATCAATTTCACAAGCAGCGCCCTATAATAGCGCCTTTCAAGGCGTTTCGGAACGTTTCTCATACCGTTTTGAGATTAGCATGCTGCGCAGAAGGGGCTAAACTCAGTCAGAGCATAATGGACAGGCAAGGAGCTCGTGAGCGTGCCAATGCGCCGTTCAGAACGTCATCAATCACCTCAATTAGCAGATGCGCTGCCAAGAAGGCTCATGCGCCTTTGGTGCCAGTTGCTCCATGTGCCCTATGCAGAGGCGCAGCGCAGGCGGCAAGGTGAATTCTTAGCAGGCGCTTTGTTCTTCATCCTGAGCATCTGGCTTTTGACGGCACTTTTCCCGATTCCGAACATGCCGCGCCCGTTCGGCGAATTTTTCGTGCCGATGTCTCTGCTGGGCAACGCCTTGTTCCTCGGCGCGTACCTGCTGAATCGGCGCGGTTGGTATGGCTGGGCAGTTGGCGTGACGCTGATCGCCTTCACGCTCAACACGCTGTTCTCAGTGCTACTTTCAGCCGAGCGTGATAGGCTGTTCTTCCTGAACTATCTGCTGGTGCCGATCATGCTTGGCATCGCGCTGCTGCACTTGCGCCATGCCTTTCTCTTCTACGTCCTAATTGTGGCCAGCTTTCTGATGCCACTCCTCATTTACCCTGCTGAACGCGCTGCCATTTTCAACATAATGCTTTTCGTGGCGCTAGTCGGCCTCATTTCGCTGGTGTTGATCTACCATCGTAACCTTGTCGAGCAGGAGCGGCAGCGCCAACTGAGCGAGAGCGAGGTGCGCTATCGCAGCCTTGTGGAAGTCTGCCCAGATGCGATCGTGGTCGTCTCAGATGGCAAATTCATCTTCGTCAATCCAGCGGCCGTGGCGCTCTTCGGTGCGCAGAGCGCTGATGAATTGCTCGGCAAATCTGCTATCACGTTCATCGATCCTGCTTTTCGGCGCGAT
>RFIM01000238.1 GCA_003695215.1 Chloroflexota bacterium | reverse complement strand
GGCGCCTCTTGTGCCTCGAGATCGGTGCGCAGATCGCAGATCAGCTTGATGCCCAGCTGGCGCAGCTTGGCGCTATCGCTCTCGCTTAGCTCGGCTAGCGCGCCCGAGCGATAGAGCAAGCCGCGCCTTACGTAACGCCCATCTTGCGTTGGATAGCCGCCTAGATCGCGGAAGTTCGGCACATGCTCCAGCTGAATCTCGCGCCCTTCGCACAGCGACGGATCGCGCACGAGCGCTTGCGGCGCAGGATAGGTGCGCTTGTGGCGCCCGCGCAGCCTGTGGTAGGCGAGCACGCCGCCTACCACACTAAAAGTGACCAAAGCGCGCATCCAGTGCCTCATCAGGGCACGTCCTCAAGGCGCGGCGCGCCTGCCAGCGTGCCATCAAAGCCGAGCAAGGTCATCGGCTGATTGTTCAGCACCACAAACCAGAGCGGCACCCAGCCGATCCCAAACGCCTCCAGCGCCACGTCCTTTTTGAATGGCTTGATGCGGTATTCCTCGACCGTCTGAGCGATCTTGCGCCACTTCTCGTTGATCTCGTTGAGCGTGTTTTGCAGGCGCTGCTGTTCGGCCTCGATCTGATCCTCGAGCTGTTGGATAGTCAGCTCCGCAGCGCTCATCCGCTCTTGCGATTGCTTCTTGAAGCGGCGCGCACGGCTGACCCGAGAGAGCGTGTAGGACGTGCGCCCGCGCAGCAGGCTCATGATCGCCTCGCCTGTGGTGTAGAGGTCTTCGCGGCGCAGCTCATCCAAAGCAGACTTCTCGCCTTCAAGCTGCTGAATGGCGCGCTGCAAGCGCAATTCGAGATCGGCGAAGGTCTTCTCAGCGCGCGCCGTGACGGCGTCGATCTCGGCATCGCGGCGCTCACGCGCGATCTGGCTAACGCGGTTGATGAATTCGCTGTGGCTCTCGTTCGGCTTGCCATAGAGATTCAAGACGCTGTTGTAAGGCAGCACTAGCGAGGCGCTGCGCGCCACGAAGTCGATCACTTCTTGGCGCAAGGCCCGCATGCGCTTGGCATCGGTCATGCCTGCGGAAGGCACGCCGTAGGCAGCCTCGCCCTGCGGCTCACTCGAGAGATCTTCAAGCGCTACAGGCGGCGCCTGATGTTGACTCCAGCGCACAAGGCCTGCGATTGGCACCTCTGGCACATGGAAAGCCCAGTGTTGCTCTGCCTCAGCATTGCTCTTCCTATCCAGGTAGCGCACTGCCACTTGGGCAAACAAGACAGGGCGGTAGAGCAACTGCGAGCCGCCAAGAGTGCTTTCGACAACGCCATGGCGCACTTCCCACTGCTTGATCGCCTTCTGCAAGCTGATCACAATGGGCAGGAAGTACTGAGCAATGCCTGAAGGCAAGGTGACAGGGCGCATCTCGTAGCCGCTTGGCAACATAGGCGCGCGCGCCATCTGCGAGGTGCTGGTCTTAGGCGGCGTGTGGCCTGTTCCGACGGGCATAGTATCGCCGCTATAGCGCTCGGGCGCGGCGGGCAAAGGCGCGCTAGGCGGCGCTTGCCAGAAGGACTCGCGGTTGGGCGGCGGCGCTGAAGCAGCGGCGCTAGCTTGTTGCGGCGGCGTGTGCGTCAACGAGACGCCGTACGGATTGCTCGGCGCCGCTTGCGATGATGGCGTGGCGGGCGGCGCGCTGCGCTGCTCAGCTTCTTGGCGCAAGCGATCGAAGAGCGAGAAGCGTGGCGGCGTCAGCATGACGGAGCTGCCTGTCTCGCTCGGCTTTGGCGCAGGGCGCGCGCTCTCATTGGGCGAAGGCGATGGCTGCGACGCTACCAAGCGGCGCTCATCAGGCAGATCGGGCGGCGGTGGCGGGGCAGGCACAGAGGCTTGTGGCGGCGTAGGCCTAGCGCTTGTTCTAGGCACTGCAGGCTGCGGCGGGGTATCTGCAGGCTCAGGCGCAGCGACTGTGCCAGTTAGGTTGACTGAATGGCTGATCGCAGGCGGTTCAGGTGGCGTCAGGCGCGGCGCCATAGCGCCTGTCGGCATAGTAGGCAGGTCAAGCGCCGATGCCTGTTGCCTGAGCTGATTCTCCAGGCTCTGCCGCTGGGCTTCCATCAGCAGGCGCACTTGCTGGCGCGTCAACGGCCCGCGCAAATAAGACATCGTCCAGCGCGAGTGCATCAAGATCGGGCCGCCATCGTTGTGGACATTATGCAGCACGAAAACGCGCGGCGCCAAGCCTGAGATCAGCCGATCCAGCGTTCTGATATCCAGCTTCGAGTCGGCTGTAGCGGCTGCTTCCAAGCCGCCTAGGATGCGCCGCTTGTCGTTCTCAGTCTGCAGCTTGCCAATGAACCATGTGCCTGCATTGGCGAGCCCTTTGTAGTCCAAGTCACCAGGGTTTTGCGTGGCTAGCACCAGGCCAATGCCGAAGGCGCGTGCCGTCTTGAGCAAGCGCAGCATTGGCTTCTTCGTCGGTGGATTGCGCGGCGCTGGCGGGATGTGACCGAAAATTTCATCGAAGTAGAGGATGGCGCGCAAGCTGGTGGTGCCGCTCAGCGAGCGCATCCAGGCGAGCATATTCTCCAGGATCAGCGTGATCATGAAAGACCGCTCGTTCTCGGTCAGGTGCGCCAAATAGAAAATAGCCACACGCGGCTTGCCTTCAGGCGTGTAGAGCAAGCGGCGCATGTCCAGCGCCTCGCCTCTGATCCAAGTCTGAAAAGACGGCGCAGCGATGATTTGATTGAGTTCCTTCGCCAAGCGGAAGCGCTCACGCTCTGGGAAGAAGGTGTTCACATCGAAGACGCCTAGACGGCTGAAGGGCGGGTTCTGCACGCGCAGGATGATATCTTCCAGCGATAAATCTTCGCCGCGGCGCCAGGCTTCCTCAAAGATGTTGCTGATCAGCACATGCTCACGATCCCTGACAGGCTCAACTTGCCTGCCGATGAGCGCCATCAGCGCTGTGACGACGCCGCTGATCTGCTCGCGATGAAATTCCTCATTGCCTTCCCAACCCTCGCGTGGCGCTTGGAAAGACGCCAAGATGCTCACGGGCAGGCCCGCATCTGAGCCGGGCGTGTAGATGCTGTACTGCGCCGCGTTTTTGGCAACCGCCATGCGCGCGCCGCTGATGCCCCAGCTCGCCAAGCCTGTGCGCCACTGCTGCGCTACCTCAGCAGCGTATTGCTCAACGCTCATGCCCGAGCGCTCAGCATCGCTCCTGTTCACCCATGGCGCGAAGTCTTCAGGGCGCAACTGTGGGAAGTTCAGCAGCAAATTAGTGATATCGCCCTTGGGATCGATCACGATAGCAGGCACGCCGTCTAGCACTGCTTCTTCCAGCAGTGCGATGCACATGCCCGTCTTGCCGCTGCCCGTCATGCCGACTACAACTGCATGCGTTGTCAAGTCGCGCGAGTCGTAGTAAACGACTTCATCAGCCAGGCGCTGATTTTCAGGATCGTAACGCCGACCCAAGTAAAAGGAAGTCGGTGCCTCGATAAATGGCATGGTTCTGCTGCCCTTTCTTCTCCATACGGATGCCAACGCCGTGCCGTGCGTATCCCACTATAAGCATACCACACTTGCGAACAATTGACCGAAACCTGGGCGCCTCTTCTTCAAACATTATTTATACCTTTCATAAATTGAAAGTGTACCACTATAACGATATCATAAGAACTGTCAAGCATAGCATTAGAAAGACTCTGACAAGGGTTACAATCTCTGATAATGAAATAGGCAACCGATGCAGTAAAGGCACGCAACATGACTTCCCCTGAAGCGCAACCTTGCTCTATCTTGCTCGTCGATGACGAGGCTGATCTGCTCAGCCTGTTTGAAGTCGCACTAACCCGCTTGAATTGCGCGCTCTACCGAGCAGAAAGTGGCAGGCGCGCCCTTGAAATTCTCGCCGAACTCGTCCCGACTTTGATTGTGCTAGACCTTGCCATGCCCGAAGTGAGCGGCATTGACGTGCTAGAGACCATTCGTAGCAATCCTGCCTACAATCAGACTAAAATAGTGGTGCTGACGGCTGTGCCGCTCATGCTGGAGCGCCATCACGTGAACATGGTGGATATGGTCTTGACCAAGCCTGTGACGCCGCGCAGCCTGGAGAACATCATTCGGAATTTGTTAGGCAGCTAAATGCAAAGCGCCTCATGCGATACCTGCTGCAGAGCCTTGAGATAGCGCGTCGGCGCTGGAAACGTGCGCTCTTGCTGAGCGGCGCAAGCCTTCTGATCGCGCTGATATGGTTGGGCGCCCTCGAGCGCATCCGCTATGAACGCCAACAAATGTTGGAAGCTATCGCGGCGCGTAGCCTGAGCGCATTGCAGCAGAGCGCCAGCATCTTACACACGCTGCTGTGGCAGGAAACGCGCTCACTGATGCCCAGTGATATCAGCGCGTTCATCTCGGCGCGCGTGAACCAAGTCCTGGCAGCTGCTCAGGCGCTCGCCAACGCCGAGATTTGGATTTACTGTAGCGCTTGTGAAGAGAAGACGACGCCGAGCGCCTTCGAGACGCTTCGATCGGCTGTCACAGACATGTTGAGCGCTTCGCACGAAGGCGTCAGCCAGCAGACCGATCCAAGCGGCGCAGACGTGCTGATCGCTTGGACGACGCTCAGCCTAGGCGTGCAGACTTGGCAGATCGGTCTTGCGCTGCCGCTGAACGTCGTCTTAGCGCAAGCCGATCTGCAAGCACACGGTATCTGGTTCTCAGCAGTGCTTGGCACGCTGCTGGTTGTTGGCGTTACGCTGCTTAGCCTAGCGTTGCGGCGCCGCGAACGCCTGATCTTGCGTCTCCTGCAAGCGACGCAAGCCCATGCAAGCCAGCAAGAGATGGTCAATGCGGCGCTGAGCGATATCAGCCTTGCGCTGACGAGCGTTTTGGAGCTGGAAGAAGTCATGGCGCGCATTTTGCGGAACGTCGGGCGCGTTGTGCCGTGCTACAGCGTGAGCGTCCTGCTTTTAGACTCACAGGTTTGTCGACTGGCTTACAGCCGCTTGGCGGAAGGCAAGGTGAGTTACATTCGGGAGTACGCGCTCTCACCTGAGCTACGCCAGGTCTTTGATGAGATGGTGCGCACACGTCAGCCGCGCCTGATCAGCGATACCGAGACCGATCCGCGCTGGATTCGGGCCGAGAATCAAGCGCACGTGAAATCGTATATCGGCATGCCGATCATGGCCCAAGATCAGGTGATCGGCATCCTCAACCTGAGCAGCGACAAGCGCCACTACTTCACGCAGCAGCATACCGAAATTTTGCGCATTTTTGCAGCGCAAGCAGGTGTGGCGCTGCAAAATGCGCGGCTCTACGCCGAATCAGTGCGTTACGCCGCTGAGCTAGAGCGCCGCGTGCAAGAGCGCACCTTGCAGCTCACGCAGCGCAGCGCGCTCTTCGAGGCCATTGTGGAAAACATGGCTGATGGCTTGGCATACTTCGACTTACGCACGCAACGCACGCTCTATGTGAATCAGGCTTTCCTGCGCATGTCAGGCTGCTCTCGAGAAGAGCTGCTCGATCAGCCCTTGGAGACGTTCAAGCGCTTTTTCCGCGATCCTGAGGTCTTTGAGAAAGCGCGTGGGCGCCTTCGGGAAGCCAACAGGCTGCGCGAAATCTGGCAGACTGAATTCGAGGCTGTGCGCGCCGATGGCAGCGCCTTCATCTGCCTGCTGACGGCGACTATCGTCCGCAATGCGGCTGATGAGCCAATCGGTCAGCTGAATCTCGTCCGCGATGTCACCAACGAGCGCACCTTGCAAAAACAGCGCGAGCGCTTCATTGCGAACGCCTCGCATGAGCTGCGCACGCCGATCGCCAACCTGAAGCTGCGGCTGTACTTGGCTCAGCGCGATCCGAACAACCTTCGCAAGCATTTCGAAGTCATGGAACGCATGGTCAACCACTTGACGCGCCTTGTGGAGAATCTGTTAGACCTGCCGCGCTTTGAGCAGGGCACGCTGGTGCTGCACCGCGAGAGGGTCGACTTGTGCGAACTGGTGCGCACGGCCACTGAGATGCATCAGCCGCGCGCCGCTGAGTGCCACATTGCCCTACACCTACAACTGCCCGAAGATTGCGTGAGCGCGAATGTCGATCCTATGCGCTTGACGCAAGTGATAGACAACCTGATCGCCAATGCGCTCAACTACACGCCTGCCAACGGCGAGGTGCGCGTGCAGCTGAGCACGCAAGCGGAAAATGGCCTCACAGTGGCTATCATCAAGGTGAGCGATAACGGCGTCGGCATTCCGCCTGAGGCGCTCGTCCACATTTTCGAGCCGTTTTTCCGCGCCCGAACGGTACAAAATGTGCGCGGCACAGGCTTGGGCTTGACCATCGCCAAGCAGATTGTTGAGCTGCATCGCGGCGTTATCTCGGTCGAGAGCCGCGAAGGCGTCGGCAGCACCTTCACTGTGCGCTTGCCTATTCAGCGTCATCCCGACAACAATGCCAATACCTGAGCTGGACAGCCTGCGCGCTTTATATGCGCAGACGGCGCCGCACTACCATCCCGACATAGCAAGCGTCATGGACATTTTTGCGCGCAGCCTTGCGGCTTGGATGGCACGTTGCGTGCGCGAACAAGCGCAGGGCAGCCTGCACGATCCGTTCGATCTGCCACAACGCGGCGCTTGCCCAAGCGCGCGCCTTGGGCTGGATATCGGCACAGGCACAGGTTTGCTGGCGCGGCATTTGGCAGGCTTCACGCAGCGCGTGATTGGCGTGGACATTTCAGCGGCGATGTTGGCAGTTGGGCAACGTCAGCGTCACCGCAATGTAGCCTTCTGGCAAGCTGATTTGCATCGCTTGCCCTTGGCGCGCGCCAGCGTCGATCTGATCGGCGCTTCGTTTGGGTTGAATCATAGCCTGCCACGCCGCGCCCTGCGCGAGTTAATCCGCGTCCTGCGTCCGAACGGTTTGCTGCTGTGCCAAGAATGGAGCGTGCTTGACACAGCATCACAGACTTTTGAGAGCGTCTTTGAAGCGGCGCTGGGCGATCAAAGCGCGCCTGCGTTCGATCTGCCTGAGCCGTGGCAGGCACACTTGCAGGACGTTGAGGACTATTACGCGCTCTTCAAAGCAGCGGGCTTCAGCTTGGTCTGGGCGCGAGAAGCGGCTTTTGTGCGCGTGCGCTTCCCTAGCGCGCAGGCTTTCAGCGCCTACAAGCTGGCATGGGCGCCGCGGCGCCTGGCCTTTGAGGCGCTCTCTGAGGCGGAGCAGCGCGCCTGCCTAGAGGCGCTACAAACTGCGCTTGCGCCGTATTGCGCTGCAGATGGCAGCTTGCTCTGGCAGCCGCGCCTGATGCGCGTGTGCGCTATCCGCTAGTTGACCAATTGCGCGAATCGTGTAAACTGGTAGCCAATTCTTCGCTCAGAGGCATGAAAGCGGTTAGAATTATCTATGGAGCTACCTTTTACGCTTCAGCGTCTGCCATCTGAGGCACTTGAGGTGCTGCGTTTTCTACACAAGCATCGGGCAGCGGCCACAAGTGCTGAAATTCAGGAAGGTGCGCAGCTCTCAGCGCGCTTGGTTGGGCGCGCCATTCGGCGTCTGGTCAATTTCCGTTTGGTGCAGTTCCACTCTGATAGGTACGCCCTGACCAGCGATGGTCAAATTGCGGCGCAGCAACTGCTGGAATACGATGCGGCGCTAGCGGCCAAAAGTGGCGGGCGCGCTGAATTACCTCGCGTGCCGCGCCGCCTGACGGTCGTCATGCCGCGTGTGCTGCGCGCCAACACGCCCGCCGATCTGTTCGTTGGTGTCAATCCGCCGACTGCGAACATGCCCTTGCTGCCACAGCCTGCGCATATCACGCTGCGCGTTAGCGCGCTAGGCGGCACGCTCAGCCTTGCCGAATTCGCGCTAGAAGTGCCTGTGGATAAAGCTGCTGTGCCCGCAAAGCTGAGCCTGACACCTGACCAAGCCGGACGCGCTGTGCGCGTGCGCATCGATGCCTTCCAAGCTGTGGATGCCGATCAGCTGCAGTTTGAGCCGCTCGGCGGCATGTATTTCGACGTGCGCGTCTCCATGGATGCAACACAAGATAGCGCCTTGCGCGCCGTCGGCATGGATATGTTGCTCAAGCCGATTCGCATCTAGCTATCGCTTGCTGCAGCGCCTTCTGATCGCCTATAATCAGCACCTGTACCGACCGTCTTCAAGGATCACACAGCGCTGAGGTGAGGTAGAAACGATGAGTACTATCAGCGTGTTAGTGGCTACTCAAGCTGCCTCAATGGCGCGCTACCGTGAGAATCTGGCCAAAGAGCCGACCCTGAACGTCACCTACGCCACTAGCCTAGAGAGCGCTCACGAGACACTGCGCGACTCCAGCAAGCATTTCGATGTCTTTGTGGCAGATAACGCGCTGGGCGATACTTTTGAGCTGATCCGCGCTGTGCGCTTGGAGAAGCCGCGCTTGCTCATCCTAACTGTGGATGAAGAAGCTGATTTCAGCATGCCTGGCCGTGCCGATGACGTCTCGCTCACGCCCTTCAAGGACGATGAGCTGATCCGCAAGATCAAGCGCTTGGCTGAAGAGCGCCGCCTTGAAACCGTGCGCGCCGACGCTCTGCCGCCTATCCGCAACCTCGCCAAGGCGCTCGCTAAAGCCACCAAAGGGCTCGGCAAGCAGCAGGCAGCCGTGAGCGCGATCATGGACTTAGGCTACGACCACGTGGCATTCTACGCGCTTGAGCCAGGCAAAAATACGCTCACGCTCACGGCACAAATGGGCGATAACGTCGTGATGAACGCCATGCCGCAACGCGCCGAGCCGAACAGTTTAGTCGCCATGGTGGCACAGAGCGGCAAAAGCCAGATTGCTGTGCGCGGCACGGCGCAATCGCACTTCTTGCTAGAAAAAGGGCGTTTTGGCTCCGCTGTTGCCGTCTCAGTTGGCCAGAGCATGCGCTTTGGCGTGGTGATCGCCTTCCGCGAGCCGCCTAATAGCATCAGCCAAGAGCATGTCATCATGCTGGAATTGGTCTGCGCGCAGCTGGCCTCATCGCTCGCCAAAGATCAACGCGAATAGCTGCCATGCCGACGTTATTGCGCTTGCTCAACCAGATCGCGCCATATCGGCAATGGATCAGCTTATCAGTGCTGCTCGGCTTCTTAACCATTGCCAGCAGTGTTGGCTTGCTAGCAACTTCAGCCTGGATCATCTCGCGCGCGGCTGAGCGACCGAGCATTGCAGCGCTCTCAGTGGCAGTTGTTGGCGTGCGTTTTTTCGGCGTGGCGCGTGGCGTCCTGCGTTATTTAGAGCGGCTAGTCTCGCACGAGACAACTTTCCGCATTTTGGCGGGCTTGCGCGTCTGGTTTTACGAGCGGATTGTGCCGTTGGCGCCAGCGCGCCTGATGCAGTTCCGCAGCGGCGACTTGATGAGCCGCGCCGTCAGCCATATCGAGACGCTGCAAGAATTCTACGTGCGCGCCATTGCGCCGCCATTGGTAGCTATGCTGACGGCGTTGCTGATGGCGATCTTCTTCGGCGCCTTCGATCCGATCCTTGCCGTGACCGTGATCGGCTTCATGCTGATGGCAGCGCTGGGCGTGACGTGGCTAGCACGCCAGCTGACTCGGCGCAGCGGCGCGGCGGCAGTTGCAGCGCGTAGTGCCCTGAACGCCGAAGTAGTGGATATGGCGCAGGGCATGGCGGATGTGATTGCTTTCAACGGACAGGCGCGCCAGGCCGCCAAAATTCGCGCCGCTGCTGAGGCGCTCAGCTGCGCTCAGCGGCACATCGGGCGAGTTGGCGCGCTACAGATGGCCTCGATCAACTTGCTGATCAACTTGTGCGCGCTCGCCGTATTGATTCTGGCTGCGCCACGCGTAGAAGGCGTCCTTTTGGCAACTTTGGTGCTGGCTGCCGTTGCCAGCTTTGAGGCAATTGCGCCTTTGCCGAGCGCCGCAGCGCACTTGCAAACTCAGCTGAGCGCGGCACAGAGCCTGTATAGCGTTGTGGATGCGGCGCCGCTGGTCATTGAGCCAAGCGCGCCTTTGCCTATGCCCAGTGCGTGCACGCTGCATGTGGAGAACTTGCGCTTCCGTTATGCTGAGAGCGAGCCTTACGCCTTAGACGGAATCACCCTCACATTGCCGCAAGGCAGCGCTTTTGCCATTGTTGGCGGCAGCGGCGGCGGCAAAACGACGCTCGTCAACTTGATTCTGCGCTTCTGGGATTATCAGGAGGGCTTGATCGCGCTTGGCGGCGTGGATATCCGCCGTTTGGCTTCAGCTGAGCTGCGCGCGCGCATCGGCGTTGTCACGCAACAGACCTATTTGTTCAACACGAGCATTTATGAGAACTTGCGCATTGCCAAGCGCGATGCCACAGAAGAGGAGATCATCGCGGCGGCGCAGCGCGCACAGCTGCATGAGTTCATCGCGCGCTTGCCTGAAGGCTACCAGACGCGCGTCGGCGAGTTTGGCTTGAATCTAAGCGGCGGCGAGCGCCAGCGGCTTGCCATTGCACGCGCTTTGCTCAAAGATGCGCCTTTGCTGATCCTGGATGAGCCGACAGCGAACCTGGACGCGCAGACTGAGCGCGATCTGCTCACTGCTTTGCAGGAGCTGATGCAAGGGCGCACGGTGCTGCTGATCACGCACCGTTTGCTCGGCCTGGAGCAAATGGCGCAGATTTTGGTGTTGCAGCGCGGCAAGATCGTCGAGCGTGGCACACATGCTGAGCTTTTGGCGCGCCACGGCGCCTATCGCCATCTCTATATGGCGCAGCGCCAGTGGATCGGCTAAGACTCGGCCTGGCGCGGGAAAATGGCGTGCGGATTATCGGCAAGGCGATGGAAGACGTACTCCTCAACGGGCTTGCCGCCGCGCAAGTGCTCTTCGACGATGCGCGCCAACTTCTCCTCGTCCAGGTTGTGATACCACACGCCTTCGGGATAAACCACAGCGATCACGCCGCCGCTACACACGCCCAAGCACGGCGTCTCACCACGCTTGACGCGCAAAGGGCTCTCATAATTGGCCAGATCGCCGAGCATGTCTTTCAGTTTTTTGTAGAGCTTGCGGCCACGCGCCTTAGAATCGCATGAATCGCCGACGCAGATGAAGATATGGCGCGCATAAGGCGCCATTTTAGGCGGCTGGCTCATGAGCCTATTGCCTCACTTTATGTATAACTTCATAGAGCATAGCGCGTTTGGCGGCACTTGGCACACAGGTTATAATGCGCCTTTGATGAGATCTTAACACATGCTGGAGCAAAGTCATGCATATCAGTGTCTCTGAGATGCGCCGCGTCACGCTGATCGAGGTCTCTGGGCGCGTGGATAGCCTGAGCGCGACCAAGCTGGGCGAAGCGCTGAACGAACAGATCGAGGCAGGTCACATTCAATTAGTGCTAGACTTGAGCAACGTCGAGTATATCAGCAGCGCCGGCCTGCGCGAGATCGTCTCAGCTGCCAAGAAGGTGCGCAGCAGCGGCGGCGACCTGCGCATTGCTAGCCCATCGCAGCGCGTGCGCGATGTGCTGCAGCTAGCCGGCTTGCTGGAGCTGTTCCAAATTTTCCCGACGCAAGTTGAGGCTGTGGGCAGCTTCTAGGGCGCGGAGTCCTGAGCATCATGCCGCAAGAACGGCGTTTCATCTTGCAAGGCGAGCTCGCCTACGTGCCTGAGGCCTGCCAATTCGTGCGCGAATCAGCGCGTTTGTTCGGGCTAAGCGATAAGCAGGCTGACGATTGCGAGCTGGCCACTGAGGAATGGTGTACCAACATCATCGAGCATGGCTATGCCAAGCACGGTTTGCAAGGCAAGATCGAGATCGTCTGCCAAGCGCTGCCGAACGCTTTTCGGATCACCATCTATGACGACAGCCCGCCTTTCGATCCGACCACGCTGCCGAGGCCTGATCGCAGCGCGCCGCTCTCGGATCGCCAGCCTGGCGGCTTGGGCTGGTTTTTCATCCAAGAGCTGATGGACACAGTGCAGTATGAGTACCGCAATGGGCGCAACACGCTGATCATGACGCAGCATAATCCGAATGTGAGCGCCTTGCCACGCGCGGAGCCCGACTCGGCCTTTGCGGCGCGTACGCTCGCCAATGGCGTGCGCGTGATCACGCCAAGCGGGCGCATTGATAGCACTACAGGCAGGCAGTTCGAGGCAGCGCTGAACGCACAGCTAGAAGCAGGCTTCAACCGCATTGTGGTGGAAATGCAGACCGTCAGCTACATCTCCAGCACAGGCTTGAAGGCGCTGCTGAGCGCGCAGCGGCGCGCTCAGGCGCAGGGCGGCGGCATTGCTTTGGCGGCGCTGACTCGGCGTGTGCGCGACGTTTTTGAGCTGTCGGGCTTCGATACGATCTTCACTATTGCCAACGCCACTGATGAAGCTGCACGCGCTTTAGGCTGAGGATCGGGCGTGGATACACCGCTGTTGGTCGTCCTGGTCAGCTTGCTGAGCGTCGGTGCGCTGGCGCTGGGCTTGTTGGTCGGCTATGTGCGTGGCTATCGGCGTGGCTACCTGGCAACGCCTGCTCATTTGGCGGATTTAGACATTTTGGCGAGCGTCGGGCGCGCCATTCTGGGTGCAGAGCTAAAACTCGACGCCATCTGCGAGATCGTCTATCAGCAGGCGAACAAGATCGTCGAGACCAGCGACTTTCAGATCGGCTTGTTCGAAGGCGATGACTATGTGATTAAAGTCTGGGTGCGGCACGGCGAGCGCCTGCCTGAGATGCGCTTCAGCGGGCAGGCCGCTAGCGGCTTGATCGGCTATGTGCGGCGCACGGCACAAGGCATCCGCGTAGGCGATTTCCGACGCGAGTGGGATCAACTGCCCGCTCATCCAAGCTATGAGTCCATCAATCCGCCACGCTCGGCGCTGTTCGTGCCGCTGATTGCAGGTGGCGAGAGCATCGGCGTGATCGCGGTACAAAGCGACGAGCCTGAGCGCTACTCGGCTGAGTCCTTGCGGCTGATGACGCTCTTGGCAAACCAAGCTGCAGGCGCTATCCGCAACGCGCAGCTTTATGCGCAGGCGCGCGAGCGCGCCAATCAGCTGCGCGTGATCAGCGAACTGAGCAGGCGCATCACCACCACGCAGGCCTTGCCGAACTTGTTCCGCCAAATTGTGACGCGCGTCCATGAGCAGTTCGGCTACTACGCCGTCAATGTTTTCACCTATGACGAGCGCACGGAGATCGTGCGGCTGCGCGCCAGCAGCCATGAGGAATTTGATCGGCGCAGCTTGCAGCTCAAAAGCGGCGAAGGCTTAGTCGGCTGGTGCGCCAAGCATGCCCAGATTGTGAATGTGCCTGATGTCTCTCAGGATGCGCGCTACTTGCCTGTGGCAGTTCTCTCTGAGACGCGCAGCGAATTTTGTGCGCCGCTGATGGTGGATCGGCGCATGCTGGGCGTGCTTGACGTGCAGAGCAACCGACCGAACGCCTTCAAGACCGAAGACGTCTTCATGCTGGAGTCGCTGGCGGGCCAGCTCGCGCTCGCCATTCAAGAGGCGCTGACCTACGACGCTGAGCGGCGCCAAGCCGAGCGGATCAACGCCATGGCAGAGGCCTCGCGCGCTGTGGTCTCGATTTTGGATATCAACGACCTGTTGGACGAGGTCGTCGATCTGGTGGCCGATTATTTCGGCTACGATCGGGTGCATTTGTTCGTGCGCATCGGCGATCGCGTCGTCTTTCGCAGCGGCAGCGGCGCGCACAGCGCGCGCTGGTCGGTTGAGCAGCTCTCATACAGCATTGACGATAACGGCTTCATCCCTTGGGTCGCGCGTACAGGTCAGCCGTTGGTCAGCGGGGACGTGCAAAACGATGCGCGCTATGTAGTTGGCGCAGGCTTAGAAGATAGCCGTAGCGAGATGACCGTGCCGATCAGCATCGGCAACCATGTGCTGGGCGTCTTTGATATCCAATCGCCTGAGCCAGAGGCCTTCACGCCCGAGGACGTCACACTCGTGCAAGCATTAGCGGATACAGTTGCCATTGGGATGCGCAATGCGAGCCTGTTCGCTGTGGAGATGCGCCGCCGCTTGCTGGCAGAGACGCTGCGCGACGTGAGCGAGGCGCTTGTCTCTTCACGCGATGTGAAGAGCGTGCTGAATGAACTGCTCAAGAGCCTACAAAAAGTGGTGGATCATCAAGCGGCGCTGATCGCCCTTTTGCGCCCTGAGCAAGGCGATTACATCGTGCGCGCGGCGCACGGCGAGGTAGATGCACAAGCCGTCCTCGATCAAACCTTTCCGTCCGACGATCAGACGCCTGAGCGCTTGTGGGCGCTGCTGCGGCAATTGCAATTGCCTGATGAGAGCCTTGCTGAGAGCGCGCACGATCGCTTGTTCGCGCCAATGCAATTCGGCGGGCGCGAGATCGGGCTGTTGGCGCTAGAGCGGATTGGCGCCGATCCCTTTGACGATGAAGATATCAAGATCATAGACGCTTTCGCCAATCAAGCGGCGCTCGCCATCGAAGTGGCGCAGCTCTTCGCCGCTAAGGAAGAGGAAGCCTGGGTGACTTCAGCCTTGCTCTCAGTGGCTGAGGCGATGAGCAGCTCGCTCGAGCTGGCGCAGATGCTGGAGACGCTCGTCAGCCTGACGCTAATGCTGGTAGACGTGCAGCGCTGTGGCATCATGGCTTGGGACGCCGAAGCCAAGCGCTTGAGCAACGGCACTGCGCGCGGCTTAGAGCCGAGCGCTGCTGCGGAATTCCGCTCGCTGGTGATCAGCGATCATCCGCTGCTCGACCTATTGTGCACCTGCAGCGAGCCGATCACAGTTGGCAGCGGCACGCTTCATCCGCTGCCTGAGGCACTGGTGCGGCTGTTCGGTATGTCTACGCTGTTGGTTATGCCGTTGATAGCGCGCGGCGCACTCGTTGGCGCCATGTTTGTCGATCCGCCGCGCCGTGACGGCGACGCCAATCGGCGCATGCAGATTCTGAATGGAATCGCGCATCAGGCGGCCTTAGCGCTGCAGACAGCGCGCCTGCAGGCCGAGTCGAACGAGCGGCAGCGCCTTGAGCGCGAATTGGACGTGGCACAACGCATCCAGCGCAGCTTTTTGCCACAACAGCTGCCGCGCCTTGATGGCTGGCAGATCGCGACTTTCTATCGTGCGGCGCGGCAAATTGGCGGCGATTTCTACGACTTCATTCCGCTCAAGAGCGGCAAGTGGGGCATTGTGATCGCCGACGTTGCCGATAAGGGCGTGCCTGCGGCGCTCTTCATGGCGCTATGCCGCACCAATATCCGCGCGGCTGCCTTCAACCGCGAAGACCCCGCTGAGACGCTCATGCGCGTCAACGAGCTGCTGCTCTCAGATAGCCGCTCTGATATGTTCGTCACGGTTTGGTATGGCGTGTGGGATGCCGTAACAGGCGAGATCACCTACGCCAACACAGGCCACAATCCGCCGCTGTTGATCTCCGCGGATGGCTCGAGCGTTGAGCTGGCCGCCAAAGGCATCGCGCTCGGCGTGATCGAGAATATCAAGCTGGAGAAGCGCAGCTGCGTGATGCTGCCGAACGATGTGCTAGTGGCCTATACTGATGGCATCACTGATGCGCTGCGCAGCGACGGCACGGAATTCGGCTTGATCGGCTTGCATAGCACTGTGCTACATCATCGGCAGCGCAGCGCCACTGAGATCGAGCAATGCATCGTCCAAGCGCTCGATCATTTCACAGGCAACGAGCCGCAATTCGATGACGTCACCCTAATCGTGATCAAGCGCACAGGCGCCAAAGAGAGCGCACGCGCCACGCTGGAGCTGCAGATAGCGCACTCAGCCCAAGGCACCTAGCTCTTGAGCGTTGTGGCTGTTGGCGTCTCGCTTGCGCGCGGACGGCGTAGTTCCTGCGCGCTGAAACGCGTGACGATCACCTCTGCCAGAGGATTAGGCACGCGCGACTGCGTGGTAGCCAGGTAGATGCCAATAGCGCCGCTTTCCCAGCGCGGTTCGGCAGTCACTTCGATGACCAGCACGTCGTTCACGTAGCCTTGCAGCACGCGCCGATTATCCACCAGGCGCAGCCGATTCAGCTCGCCGACGGGCTTGGCAGCCTCAACTGTCGTCCATTGTTGCTCTAGACCGCGCAGTTCGGTCCACTCACCGTCAGCGCGCATCCACATGCTGACCTGACCGAAGCCGTTGATGGCGAAGACGTAGTACTGGTCTTCGTTGCGGTAGCGGAAGACGATGCCTGCGGCGCTCTCGCGCTGCCCTTCAGGCGAGAGCGTCAGATCGGCCTCATAGATGTACTGCGTGCCGAAGCTATGCCCTTCAGGATCGAACAAGCTGGTCAGGGCCGTGGCGCGCAAGGTATTGCGAATGCGGTAGAAGCCTGATTCAGTCTGCGTGATCTGCCCGCCTTGGATGATCGTCTCAGTGCGGCGCTCAATGTTGCGGTAGATATCAGGCTCATTAGTGGTGATTTGCCAGTAGTGCCTGCGCTCGCCGCTGAAAGTGTCCACGAATTCGATCGGGCCGCGCGTCATGGAAGGCGCGAAGCGGCGCGTGCCGATTGGCGGCGGCGCCAAGCGCAGCGTCGGCTCAGCAGGGTTGGCGATCAGCTGCGAAGTCTGCAGATTGAAGACGAGCCAACCTAAGATGATCACAAAGGCGACAGCGATGCTGACGATCATCCAGGGCAAAAGGCTGAGTGGGCGTGCTGCACGCGCTG
>RFIM01000237.1 GCA_003695215.1 Chloroflexota bacterium | reverse complement strand
TGGATCGACGCCATGTGCCGCGATCCACGCCAAATCAGGCGCGTAGCGCACGTCCAGGTAGCTCAGCTCAGCTGGCAGCTCGTAGAGCACCTGCGCAGGCGCATTGCCGCTGATGGCTGCGATGCGCGTCGGCTGCTTCGGCTCAGCCACGCGCACGATGAGCGTGTTGCCACGCGCCGCCTGGACTGCCAACACATCTCCGAGCGCAAGGCAAGCGCCTAGCACAGCACTGATCAGGATAAACTTCATACTATATCCTCAACAGCGGAAGGCCGCACTTCGCCTATCCTACAGACCTAACGCAAGCCGCGCCAATAGCGCTCCTCGCGCCAGACATTGGCTGTGTTGCTGTAACCTGCCTGTTCCCAGAAGCCAGGGCGATCTTCAGCCGTGAATTCAATGGCGCGCAGCCACTTGCCGCCTTTCCACAAGTAGCGATCCGAGTCTTGGCGCTGACCTGGGATAGCACCCATCAGGCCGCGCAGCGGATAGCCGTGCTCAGGCGTCAAGGGCTGGCCGTCATAGTGCGTGGCGAGCAAAAAGTTGCTAGCGAGGATCACCTCGAGCGGCGTGTTGGTCGTATAGCCGAATTCGCAGTGCTGAATGGCGTAGCGCGCCTCTGGGCGCAGCTTGATCAGCCCTGAGTCGATCAAAGTCTTCAGATGGACGCCGCTCCAGCGCGTATCGAATTTGCTCCAGCCTGTCACGCAGTGGATATCGTAGACGACCTCAGTGCGCGGCAAGGCATTGAACTCTTCCCACGTCCAGGTGCGCTCCTGCTCGACCAAGCCGAAGATGCGGAACGTCCACTGGCTCAAATCTTTGTAGATCGGCACTGCGCCGTAGTGCAGCACAGGGAATTTCTGCGTCAAGGATTGCCCTGGCGGCAGGCGGTCGCCTTCGCGCATCTCTTCTTCCTTGCGCCGACGATTCAGAAAGTTCTCGAACATACCAGCACGTCCTCTCATTAGCTCATCTTGGCAGATTATAGCAAAGGGCGTGCCCAATGCCGTCTGCGCGCGCTATAATGTGCGCAGTTGCCACAAGCTATAGGAAAATCTATGCCTGAGCCCATCTACGATCTGCGATCCTTCTTGAGCGTCCTAGAAGCACACGGCGAGTTAGTGCACATCACGCGCCAAGTCAGCCTGAAACATGAATTAGCGAACGTCGCTGCAACTTTAGAGCGCCGTCAGGCGGCAGCGCCGCTCTTCGAATGCATTGAAGGCTTCCCAGAGCAGCGCATTTTTTCAAGCGCCGTTGCCACACAAAAACGTTCTGCTTTGGCGCTTGGCTGCGCGCCAGAGCAAGTCAACGCGGTCATGGCGCACGCGCTGGAGCCTGCCAACGGCATTCCGCCGCGCCGAGTCGCGCGCGCAGCATGGCAGGATCACGTCATCACAGGCGAGGCGATCGATCTCTACAGCCTGCCGATTCCGCACCATGCGCTGCACGATGGCGGCGCCTTCATCACAGGCGGCGTGACGGTCAGCAACGATCCTGAGGATCGGGCGCGCGGCAATCTCGGCTATAACCGCTTCCAAGTGCTGGGTCGGCGCACGCTGGGCATGAACATCAACGAGTGGCGCGATGTCGGGCGCTTTTTCTCCAAAAAAGAGCGGCTTGGCGAGGCGCTGCCGTGCGCCATTGCGATTGGTCTCGATCCTGCGCTGATGATCGCGGCCGGCGTGAAGTATCCCGACGATGAGCTGAAGATCGCCGGCGCCATTCGCGGCCAGCCAATCGAAGTGGCGCGTGGCCTCACAGTGGATATTGACATCCCTGCGCACGCCGAGTGGGTGATCGAAGGCTACATCCCTGCCAATGTGCGGCGCGGCGAAGGCCCGTTAGCTGAATTTCACGGCTACTATGGCGAAGTCTGGCAGAGCCCGATCTTCGAAGTCACGGCGATTTGTCGGCGCGAAGGCGCCATCTGGCAGACGATCATCCCTGGCTGGTCAGAGCATATTTACATCGGCAATGTGCTGCCACGCGAGCCGATGCTCTTCAAAGCGGTCAAGCACATCGCGCCGACAGTCAAGGCAGTGCACATTCCGCCGCACGCCAATGGCTTCATGGTCGTGGTGCAGCTTGAGAAGACGAACCCAGGTCAGCCGCGCAACGCTGCTATGGCCGTCTTTGGCGCGCACCTGAATCCGCGTGTGTGCGTCGTGGTCGATCCTGATATCAATATCTACGATCCTGCTGACGTGACTTGGGCGCTGGTCAACCGCGTAGATTGGTCACAGGATATCTTCATTGTACCGCAGGCGCAGAATCATCAGATGGACCCTGCTTGCGATGCGCGCGGCGTCGGCGCCAAGCTCGGCGTAGATGCGACCTACAAGCGCGAGCGACGCGAATACGGCGAGCGCGTCAGCTATCCGCCTGTGGACTTATCGAGATACCTGAGCTGAGGCTGCCCATGCCCGACCTGCTGATGCCCAAACTCGGCTTGACTATGACTGAAGCCACGCTGACCGAGTGGCTAAAAAAAGAAGGCGAGTACGTGCGTGAAGGCGAGCCGCTCTTCGTCTTCGAGACCGATAAAAGCACGCTGGAATTCGAAGCGCCTGCCAGCGGCATCCTGACGCGCATTTTGGTCAAGGCGGGCGAGACCGTGCCTGTCTACACAGTGGTCGGCGTGATTGGCGAGCCGAGCGGGCACAACACACCGTTCAGCGCGCCTGGGCCGAGCGCGCACGCTGCAGCCCAAGTGCCTGCGAGCCTGGAAGCGCCGCGTCGCATCCGCGCTACGCCGCGCGCCAAGCGCTTGGCGCGCGAGCTCGGCGTTGATCTACAGGCCGTGAAAGGCAGCGGCGAGTTCGGTCGGATTCATGAGGCCGATGTGCGCGCCGCCTTGCCCAAAGCGCCTGCAGCCACGCCTTTGGCACGGCGCATGGCGCAAGCGCATGCGCTCGATCTCTCGGCTGTGCAAGGCAGCGGCCGCGATGGTAAGATCAGGCGCGCCGATATCGAGGCGCATCTGATGGCACAAGCGGCCGAAGCAGCCGAAGCAGCCGACCTGGCGCCGTTCACGCCGATCCGTGCGCTGACGGCGCGGCGCATGGCACAAAGCGCCGCTGAAGTCGCGCCCGTCACGCTAGCCACTGAGGCGGATGCCTTCAATCTGGTGGCGGCGCGTGAGCAGCTCTCAGCCCTGATGGGCGAGAAACTCTCCTATAATGCGCTCTTGATGGCAGCTACAGCGCGCGCCTTGCGCGAGTTTCCTGATCTGAACGCGACCTTCACACCAAACGGCTTGCGCCATAACGCGGCGATCAACATCGGCTTGGCTGTGGATACCGAGCGCGGCCTGATTGTGCCTGTGCTGCATCAGGCCGATAAGCGCGCTGTGGACGATATCCATCAGGCGCTCAAAGGCTTGATCGAGCGCGCTCAGCTGGGCAAAAACACGCCTGCAGAGCTGGAAGGCGGCACCTTCACCATCACCAATCTCGGCGCCTTCGAGATCGACCTGTTCACGCCGATAGTGGTCTTGCCACAAGTGGCAATTCTGGGCGTTGGGCGCATTGTGGAGCGCGTGGTGCCGCATCAAGGGCAGATCGCCATTCGGCCGCGCCTGAGCCTGAGCCTGACCTTCGATCATCGCGCCGTGGATGGCGCGCCAGCAGCGCGCTTTCTCAAACGCCTCAAAGGGCTAATCGAGCAGCCGCTCAGCTTGCTGCTGAGCAAGCCGTAGCGCCTTTGGCAGGCGCGCTTCATTCAGAATTGCCCGAGGCGCTTGGCAACATGACCGTGACCGTGCTGCCGCGTCCAGGGCGGCTCTCGATCTCAACTATGCCTTGCAATTGGCGCACGCGCTGCCTGATATTGCGCAAGCCAATGCCAGGCGGCGTGATCTTCGGATCGAAGCCTTTGCCGTTATCTGAGATGACCAAAGTGCCGTGCGTCGGCGTCTCATGCAGGTCTACATAGACTTCTGTGGCTTCGGCGTGGCGCACGATGTTCGAGAGCGCCTCGCGCGTGATTTGCAAGAGCGCGTGCAGCCGATCTTCGGTCAGGTTAGTGATATTGGAGACGTCCATGACCAAGCGCGCCGAGCAAACTTCGCGGAAGCGTTTAGCGAGATCGTTCATCTGATCGCGCAAGGTCAGGCTCAGCTCCACGCCGACGCGCAAATCGCGGATGTAGCGCCGCAAGTCCTCAATGACGCGGTTCAAATCGCGATTGACAGCGGCGAGCTGCTCGGCATGTTCCGGCGCGTTCAAGCGCATCAGCTCCAGCTTGATGCCGATAGCGTAAATGGACTGAATGATGCCGTCGTGCAGCTCCATGCTGATGCGGTCGCGTTCTTCCAGCACGGCCAAGCGGCGCAGCTGATCCGAGAGCCGCGCGTTCTCAATGGCAATGGCGGCGTGCGCAGCCAGCAAGCTGATCATGCGCTCGTCATCTTCGCTGAAAGGCTGACCATCCAGCCGATCGCACAAGTAGAGCGAGCCGAGAATCTGGCCTTTAGAGATGATCGGCACGCCAAGAAAGCGCGTCATGTAAGGATGATGCTCAGGGAAGCCGACCGATTTAGGATGATCTTGCAGGCGTGGCAAGCGAATCGGATGTTCGCTATTCAATAGCACGCCTAGCAAGCCGCGTCCTTCAGGCGGATGATCGATCAGCGCGATCTCGTCGTCGGACATGCCATAGACCAAGAATTCGGCCAGGCCTTGCATGCTATCAGGCACGCCAAAAGCAGCATAGCGCGCGCCGACCATGCGCGCCGCGATCTCAGCCAGGCGCTTGAGGATGCGGTCGAGCGTGAACTCGGCCGTGATGGCGCGCACGGCCTCGCTAAGCGCGTGGAGCTTCTCCTCGCTGCGATCAGCCCGAAAGGCGCCGCTACTGCTGCGCAATTCCTGTGAGGACTGTCCTTCTGACATAGGTTTCCATTCGCTGTGTGACATCTCTAATAAAGCTAGCCTATTGCGGCCAAATTGCCCAAAGCAAGCGACATTCATCACCTAAAATTAGTCACATTTGTCCGTGACTTTTCGCAGTTGAGGCTTTTATCTTATAATAAGTATCCGAAGCTGTGGAGATCGGAGAGCGCTGTGTACTACAAGACCAGTGCTAGCCCGTTTGAGCAAAGCCATCATGAGGAAGCCATGAGCCAGACGCCTCAGCTAATTCGCATCCTGATCGCTGACGATCACGAAGTGGTTCGGATGGGCATCCGCGCTTTGCTGCAGCAGCATGCGCATTTGCGGGTAGTTGCCGAAGCAGCCACAGGCGAGCAAGCTGTTGAGCTAGCGCTGCAACACAAGCCGGATGTGGTGGTGATGGACGTGCGCATGCCTGGCATGCTGGGCGTGGAAGCCTGCCAGAAGATCGTGCAGCAGCTGCCTAACACGCGCGTGATCATGCTGACGAGCTATGCTGAAGATGAGTTGCTCTTCTCTGCCATTCGCGCAGGCGCCTCAGGCTACGTCCTGAAGCGCATTGGCAGCGATGACCTGATCCGCACTATTGAAGCAGTTGGGCGCGGCGAGTCAGCGCTCGATCCGTCTATGACTGAGGCGATCTTCCGCGAGTTGCGCCAGAGCGAGAAGAGCAAGGAAGCGGCGCTCTTCGCTGAGCTCACTTCGCAAGAGATGCGCGTCCTAGCTTTGATCGCTGACGGCTTGACCAACCGCGAGATCGCCAGCCGCCTGTTCCTCGGCGAAGGCACTGTGCGCAACTACGTCAGCAACCTACTCAGCAAGCTCAATCTCTCGAATCGCGCTGAAGCAGCCGCTTTCGCCGTCCAGCATCATATCAAAGAGCACCTAGCCTCCGAGTGAGCTGCTCAGGCGTTGCGCGGCTGCACAATCTGCGCCTCAACTGCCTCAACCAAGCGTTTGCGGTCCAAAGTCGCCTTTTGCCAGAAGACGGCATCCAAGAGCCGCGAGCGATCAATTTCGCTCAGCTCTTTGGCGCTCATGACTGCCACGCGCACGTTCCGCAAGCGCTCGGATTCGCGCATGCGCTGCAGCACGTCCAGGCCGCCCATATCAGGCAGCATGATATCCAAGATGACCAAGTCGGGCAGCTGCTCGCTCATCACCTTGAGCGCACTCTCACCTGTGCGCGCCTCGCTGACGTTGAACTTGCGGCTAGCTTCTAGAATACGGCGTACCAAGCGCGCATCATAAGGATTGTCGTCCACGATCAGCACTTTGAAGGTGCCCGCAGCTAGCTCAGAGGCAGGTGGAGCCTGTTTGGGCTCAGGCGCGCTCGCCACAGGGCGATCCTTGAGCGTGCTGACGACGTGATCGACCAACTCGCGCGTGCTGTAGCTGCCTTTGAGCCAAACCGAGTCGATTTGTCCGCTCAGGCGCGCCTTGTCAGCCTGAGTCAAGCTCTTGCCGCTCAGGACAATCACAGGGATATGGGCTGTCTCAGGATCGGCTTTGAGCGCCTCTAGCAGGCTGAAGCCGTCCATCTCGGGCATGCTCAGGTCAGTGATGACCAGATCAGGGCGGCGCTGGCGCACTAGATCGAGGCCGTCTAAAGGATTGTTGGATTCGAAGACGCGGTAATTCTTGTGCGTCTGCAGCAGGCGGCGGATCAGGCGCGTATCGTTCGGATTGTCGTCGATGACCACGACGGTCGTGATCTGCTCATCAAGGCGTTCAAGCGCAGCGCCAAGGCCTTCGGTCTGTTGTGAGGGCGCAGCAGCGCCGAGTTCCAGTTCCAGCACGTACTGATCTTCGAGGATGTGCTTCTCAGCTGGGAAGGTGTGGCCGGAGCAATTGAGCAGGAGTTTTTCGTGCGGCTGCACAGCGCCAAGCGCGATCAGCTTCTCCAAGCCTGCGAAGGCGACAGCTGTAGCGGGCTCGACGCTGAAACCTTCAGTGCGCGCCACACGCCGCATGGCACGGAAAGCCTGCCCGTCATCCACGCTGACCATAGCGCCGCCATGTTTTTGGATCGCCTGGTAGAGCATGGTGTAAGCGTAGCCTGGCTCGCCTGTCGCCAGGACAGTGATGAGCGTCTCGGGCACCACAGGCTCGGCTTCTGAGAGGCCGCGCTCGAAGGCGCGCACCATTGGCGCACAACCTTGGACTTGTACGATGCCGAGTTTGGGCACTTTATCGATCAAGCCAATCTGGTAGAGCTCCACAAAGCCTTTGTAGACGCCCAGCGGGCCGATGCCGCCGCTGACTGCTTGAATGTACCAATCAGGCGCGATCCAGCGCCCATCGGTGCTGTATTCCATGCCCAGCTGCTCGGCGATCTCAAAGGCGAGCGTCTTCATGCTCTCCTTGCCCGGTATGCCCTTCGAGCCGCGATCGAAGTACAAGTTACGCCGCGCCGCGAAGTCCGCTGCCACTTTCTTGGTCTGGTCGTAGGTGCCAGTCACTTTGATCAGCTCGGCGCCGTACAAGCCAAGCTCGCGCATCTTCTCGGCAGGCACCATGCTCGGCAAGAAGACCCACAGCTTGATGCCGGCGCGTGCGCAGTAGGCGGCGTAAGCTGCTGCAGCGTTGCCCGTGGAAGCCAGTACACACTCTTTGATGCCCGCTTGCCGCAAGATCGAGACTGAGAGCGCCCCTTGCCGATCTTTGAACGAGTTGGTCGGCATGCGGCGCTCATCTTTGATTAAGATATGCTCATGACCGAGCGCTTCGCCCAAGCGCTCGGCGCGTATGATTGGCGTCATGCCTTCGCCAATGCTGACGCGCTGTGTCAAGTCGCTGAGCGGCAAAAGTTCCTCATAGCGCCACATTGAGAGCGGTCGGCGCGCCAGTGCGTTGCCTGCCCAACGCACTTCGCTATAGTGATAGCGTGCGTCTAGCCACACGCCGCCGCAGCGCTCGCACTTGGCGATCATCGGATCGGGCAACATTTGATGTCCGCAGGTCAGGCAGACCACTTGCGAAAAGAGCGTTGGCATAGGCCTCTCCGAGCAATGAGGATTTCTAATTGCCAAGTCTAGCATATCTTGGCAGGGCTGCGTAGGCGCTAGCGGCCTTCGCAGAGGCATTTAATGCCTTGTGCGGCGCCTATGCGCACTCAAGGGCAGTGCGCTATAATTAGCTCGCAGCATTTGGCAGTGCATCCACCACAAAAGGACATTTGGCAATGTACGAACCGAAACCTGAGCACAAATTCAGCTTTGGCTTGTGGACGGTGGGCAATGTTGGGCGCGATCCGTTTGGCGAGCCGACGCGCGCCGCGCTGACGCCCGTCCAGCTGGTGCATCTGCTGGCAGAAGTTGGGGCGTGGGGCGTGAATTTCCATGATAACGACCTAGTGCCGATTGATGCGACGCCTGCTGAACGCGATCAGATCGTGCGCGACTTCAAAGCGGCACTGGCAGCAACAGGCATTGTTGTGCCGATGGCGACCACAAACCTATTCTCGCATCCGATCTTCAAAGATGGCGCCTTCACCTCGAACGACCCTGCAGTGCGCGCCTACGCGCTCCAAAAGACGATCAACGCCATTGATCTAGGCGTAGAACTGGGCGCCACCACTTACGTGTTCTGGGGCGGGCGCGAAGGCACTGAGAGCGATAGCACCAAAAATCCGCTCGAGGCGCTCAAGCGCTACCGCGAGGCCATCAACTTCCTGTGCGCTTACGTCAAGGATCAGGGCTACACTCTGCGCTTCGCCCTGGAGCCTAAGCCGAACGAACCGCGCGGTCACATCTTCCTGCCCACTGTTGGCGATGCGCTCGCCTTCATCGCCACGCTCGATTATCCCGAGATGGTCGGCGTGAACCCTGAAGTGGCGCACGAGCATATGGCCGGGCTGAACTTCACGCACGGCGTGGCCATGGCTTACGCAGCTGGCAAGCTCTTCCACATTGACCTCAACGATCAGCTCTTCGGGCGTTACGATCAGGACTTTCGCTTCGGTAGCGTGATGCCAAAGCAGGCCTTCTACCTGGTCAAGTTCCTTGAGGACGTAGGCTACGAAGGCAGCCGCCATTTCGACGCGCACGCCTTCCGCAGCAGCAACTACGAAGATGTCAAAGCCTTTGCGCGCGGCTGCATGCGCACTTACCTGATCCTCAAGGATAAAGCGGCGCAGTTCAACGCCGATCCTGAAGTGCAGCAGCTCTTGGCGGAGATCAACGCCGATGACGGCGCCTTCAGCTACTTGAGCGCAGGCTACAGCCGCGAGGCGCTGGATAAGCTGCGCGCGACGCGCTTCGATCGCGAGGCACTGGGCAAGCGCGACTTGCCTTATGAGCGTCTTGACCAAATCACGCTTGACATTCTGCTCGGCGTGCGCTGAAATACGCTATACTAAAAGCGGCAAGATCGGTAGGTGCGGCAATGCTGACCGAGCTGTTGAGGCGGCTGAAAGACCCTGATCAGTGGGTGCGCGTCGAGGCTTTGCGCATTTTGGCGATGGTGGAGGAAGTGCGCGCTCTGCCTGCCATTGCTGAGGTCTATCGCAACGATCCTGAGGCAGGCGTGCGCCAAGTGGCGCTTTGGGCAGGGCGAATCATCCTTGCTGCGAAGCGCAGCGCCCAAGCGCAGAACGCCACGACTGCTGCTCAGTTGGCCGATCGCGAAGATGCGCTCCTGCACAGCCTGATCGAGAAGGATCATCGCACATACGATCAGATGCAAATCCATCTGCAGCAAGCGCTCTTGCTTGAGAGCCGACCGAAAACGCTGCCCGCGCCAATTCTGCCGCCATCGCCGAGTCAGGCGCCGCTCGATCTCATGCGTCTGCTGGATGAAGGTCTCTCGGAAGACTTTTTCAACTGAGGTGACATCATGCCTGATCCTTTGGATATCTGGTTGAAACGCTTGCGCGATCCTGAGACAGCTGTGCGCCGTCAAGCGATCCGTCAGATCGAGCTGATCGGCGATCCACGCGCGCTCGGCGCCTTAGCGCAGCTATTCGCGCTCGATCCTGACTTGGAAATCCGCAAGTTAGCTCAGAGCGCTGGCAAGAGCATTTATCAGGCTGCTGAGCGTCGCCTTGCCAGCGAAGGCGCCTTGCCGCCAGGGGATCGGCGTCCTAATCGCGTTTGAGCGCACCAGAGGTGCAGGTTATGGTCAGCCGACTCGTCCAATATCATATCCAACGTCTGAACGACAAGGATCCCGCTGTTCGCCTGCGCTCTATTAACGAGTTGCGTCTGCTGGGCGATCCCGCCGCTCTGCCTGCGCTTGAGCGAGTCTTCCGCACTGATGACGATCCTGAAGTCCGCAAAGCTGCACAGCGCGCTGGGCGTGAAATCTACGATAAAAGTATCGCCGCACGCGGCGATCGCAAATCTGAATAGCACAGCAGCAAGTCGTGGTTGACTTGCCACAAAAGGCAGCGTTAAAATGCCTGCGATTTTCTCTACACATGCTAAGGAGTCATCCGTGAGCGCAACTGCACTCTCGTCTCTAATTGCACTGCCTGAAGCAGCTACATCCGATGTGCTTTGTGTGCCATCTGCGCTGTCTGTAGCCTGGCCCTGGCACCTGGAGATGCGCGATCTGAGGCCTCGTGCCGTCAAGCGGCGTTATGAGGAAGATGATGAGCCTTTGGAAAGCGACGAAGGCGACCTCGACGACTTCGATGACGAGGACGACTTCGATGACGAGGACGACTTCGATGACTTCGACGACGAGGACGACTTCGATGACGAAGACGACTTCGATGACGAGGATGACTTCGATGACGAGGATGACTTCGACGACTTCGATGACGAGGATGACTTCGACGACGAGGACGAGTTCGAAGATCAGCTCTACAGGGGCTACCTGAGGTAGCTTGCCGGCGAGCGCTCGATGAACGTCCTATTTGCAGCGGCTGAGATGGCGCCCTTCGCCAAGGCGGGCGGGCTTGCCGATGTAGTGGGCAGCCTGCCGAAGGCGCTGCGCAGCATGGGCGTGGATGCACGCGTGGTCATGCCGCTGCATGGCTTCATCGAGCGCGGGCGCCACAACATCGCCTATGCCTTTCACTTCCAGTTCGGCCGAAGGCGCGGCTTGGCGGATGTCTACGTCCATCAGGCACAACGCGATGGCGTGCCAGTCTATTTCCTGGAGAGCTATCCGTTCTTCGGGCAGGGCTGGCAGCTTTATACAGATACCGAGTGGGATCGGCAACGCTTCATCGCCTTCAGCGAGTTCACGCTAGCGCTGGCATGGCAATTGGCACAACGCCAGGGCTGGAAGCTAGACGCGCTGCACGTGCATGACTGGCATACAGCGCTAGGCAGCTTCTTGGTGGCTCACAGCCGCTTCGATCCGTTCTGGCAGCCTGTTGGCACTGTGCTGACCATTCACAACATGGGCTATCAGGGCGATTGGTCAGGCGGCGCGCTCTTCGATGCGGGCATTCCTGCACGCACACAGCCTGAGCTGGTCTTTCACGGCAAGAGCGATAACTTGCTGGCAATTGCTATCGCCTACAGCGATATGATCACAACCGTCAGCCCGCGCTATGCTGAAGAAATTCAGTATCCGCGCTTTGGCGAAGGCTTGGAAGCGCTAGTGCGCTGGCGCGCCTATGGCGGCGATCTGATGGGCATCCTGAACGGCCTGGATATGGAGCGCAACGATCCTGCTACCGATCCTGCCCTGCCCTATCCGTTCAGCGCGCAAGATCTGGCGCCGCGCCCGCTGAATAAAACGGCGTTGCAGGCGCAGCTTGGCTTGCCGCAACGCGCCGACGTGCCACTGATCGGCGCCGTCACGCGCCTGACTGCACAAAAAGGTTTCGATCTGGCTATCCCTGCCTTGCATCGCCTCTTGGCGGACGAAGACGTGCAAGTGATCGTCTTAGGCAGCGGCGAGGGCTACCTTGAAGACGGCTTGCGCACGCTCGAGTACACTTATGGCAGCCGCATGCGCGCCGTGATCGGCTATGATGCAGTGCTTTCGCAACGCATCTATGCCGCTAGCGACCTGTTCCTGATGCCGAGCCGCTATGAGCCGTGCGGCACCAGCCAGATGATCGCCATGCGCTACGGCGCCTTGCCCGTGGTGCGCGAGACAGGCGGCCTGGCCGATACTGTCCAGAATTACGATAACGGGGACGCCGAAACAGGCACGGGCTTCGTCTTTCTCTGGGAAACGCCTGAGGCAGTCCTTGGCACGTTGCGCTGGGCACTAGAGACCTATCGCAGCCGACCACAGGCCTTCCGCCGCATGCAGCTGCGGGCTATGCAAACCGATTTCAGCTGGCACAAAAGCGCTGCTGAATATGTGCGCGTCTATGAGCGCGCCTTGAAGCGGCATCGCAGCGGCTAGGCGTCGCTCGGTATGATTGAGCCGACCTCGCGGCTTGGCTCGCGCACCCGATTCAGGTTGAACAGCGCGCCGCCTGCTATGCGCAAGCCGCCGCTGAGCAGCAGCACAAATGGGATGCCGAACTGCTCGGCCAGCCAGACGCCAGCCAACGGCGCCGCGAATAAGCTGAGATTCAGCACAGTGTTGTACCAGCTCATGTAAAGCGCCCGATGCATGCCGGCGCCGAGCTTGAACATCACGTTCAAGCTGCCCAGCTCCATGCCCGGATGAAATAAGTTGACTAGCCAATTGATGAACAAAATTGCTGTCAGATCAGGGAAGAGCGCGATGCCGACAGGGAAGAGCCACGTTAGCAGGCTTGCTGTGCGCAACGCCCAGGAGTAGCTGTGGCGCCGCAATAGATGCGCCCACAGCAAGTTGCCCATCACCATGCCCACAAAGCCGACCGCTGAGTTGAAGCCGATCCAAGTATCAGAG
This sequence comes from Chloroflexota bacterium, assembly GCA_003695215.1. GTDB lineage: Bacteria > Chloroflexota > Anaerolineae > Aggregatilineales > UBA2796 > CP2-2F. The sequence continues at coordinate 3,975 of RFIM01000237.1, read as the reverse complement.
GCGCCCAGCACGTCAATGTAATAGATAGTGAACAGCGCCACAGGCAAGGTCAAGCCTGCCTGGTAGATCAGCGTGTTGAAGAGCATACGTCCGATATCGGCGTTCAACTGCGCAGTTGGTATGTCCGAAGTGCGCACAGCCTTGTGAATCTTGGTCGGCAGGGCGTGCTGTTCAGGCACGATCAGCTGATTCAGGTAGTGCTGGCTGCCCAGCGAGACCAAGAAACCGAAGAGGTACATCAGCTGGTAATTGAGCGGGAATGGCGCGCTATCGAGCCAAATGCCCGCTAGCGCCGAGGTGATCACAATGCCCGCTGCCCAGATGATCTGCCGCACTGAGAAGACCATAGCGCGTTGGCGCTCAGGGATGATATCCGCCAAGAGCGCCTGAAAGCCGTTGGTGAAGAAGATAGTCGGCAGGCTCAGGAAGATCACCAGCGCCACTAGCCACGCTGCGGCGTCCTTCGGAAAGAGGATCGGCAAGAGCGCGATAGCACCCGTGCCAATGCGCGTCAGGAGCAGGCTGCCAATGATCCAGCGCTTGCGATTAGGCAGGCGTTCCAGCAGGCGCGCCGACGGAATGCTGAACAAGGCCGAGACCAGCGCCGGTATCGCGCTGAGCAAGGCAAGCAGCTCCTTGCTGCCGCCAAGGCGCACTATAAAAGCCGCGTGGAAGGTGACTATGGCGCCAAGCACGCTGGCAAAGGCGATCTCGATGTAGAGGTTACGAATGTTGCGCCTTGTGGTAGCATCCAAAGTTGGATCGGCAATGCGGTTGCCTAGCAACAGCCGCAGCAGGAAAGTCATGAGCGGTCTTCGCTTTCTAAGGTCGTTGCGTCAGCTTTTATGCTACCACAAATCGCGCGGCGCTTTCAGCTCTGCCGCACTTGCGCCACGATCTGATCGCCCTGCAGCCAAGCTACAGGCATGAAGGGCGTGTTATGAGCAACGCCGACTGCGCCACGGCGATCGAGCAGGATCAAGCCGCCTTCGCCTTTGAATTTCTGCTCCAAGATGGCAAGCGCTGCCTGCGCAGCTGCTTGCGGCGCGCGCTCTTCCAGCAGTGTGACGGCGCGGAAGGTCAGCAAGGCGCGGATGATGCCTTCGCCTAGGCCTGTGGCGCACGCTGCGCCGAGCGCGTTATCCGCCCAGCCGCCGGCGCCCGGCAGCGGCGAATCGCCGACGCGCCCTGCTAATTTGCCACGCACGCCGCCTGTCGAGACGGCCACTGCCACGTTGCCCAATGCGTCCAACGCCACTGCGCCAACAGTATCGCCATCGGCCGATTCAGCGCCTGGCGGCGCGATCAAGGTCTCAGGCGGCACTAGCGGAATGCCTTGCTCAGCGGCAAAGCGCTCTGCGCCTTCAGCCACTAACAGATGGTGCGGCGTAGCTTCCATCACACGCCGCGCCAAGCTGATCGGATTCTTCACCCGCGAGACCGCCGCCACAGCGCCAATGCGGAAATTCCCATCCATGATCAGCGCATCCATCTGCACCTGCCCATCACGATTCAGCGTCGAGCCGTAGCCGGCATTGAAGAGCGGATCGTCCTCAAGGACTCGCGTGGCAAGCTCGACTGCATTCAAGGCCGAATCGCCTTCGCGCAGGCGCGCCAAGCCCGCAGCCACTGCCTCACGGCAGCGCGCCATCACGGCCTCATGATTCCTAGTCGCCATCAAGCCCGCGCCGCCATGCACAACCAGCTGAAGAGTCATAAAAGCCTCTCTTTCAAAGCCTTTACTCAGGCGCAAACAAGGGCGGATCGACTGACCCGCCCTTGTGCTAGATCACGCGGAGATTCTACGGATCACTCGCTCTTGCCGCTGACGGCATCGCGCAGCTGCGAGCCAGGGCTGAATGTCGGGCGCTTGCGCGCTGCAATCGTGATCTTTTCCTTCGTGCGTGGATTGGTGCCAGTGCGCGCAGCCGACTCGCGCACCTCGAACGTGCCGAAGCCAGTGATGGTCACCTTCTCGCCGTTCTTGAGCGCCTCAGTCACCACTTCAATCAGTGCGTTCACCGCCTTGGCAGCGTCCGCTTGGGACATCTCAGCCGCTTTTGCCACTTGCTTGATCAAATCCGTTTTTTGCATCGAAATCTCCTTCAGTCCAGACAGACTGGCTAGGCATTATACACGCTTTCCAAGCCTGCGCTAGAGCAAAATGGGCCACTTTGGGCACTTGGTACAAATATTGCCAAATGTTATGCACGGCGCACTTTCACAAGGCCGAGTCTGGGAATATAGCCCGGCGCTGGGCCATCGGAGAGTGCTTGGATGTGTTATACTCTTGATGGAACGAACGAAGAGCCAAAGAGCTACTGCCCAGAGATCAAGGAGCGCGATCTATGAGACGAATCGCCGTGATGACCAGCGGCGGCGATGCGCCAGGCATGAACGCCGCCATTCGCGCAGTCGTGCGGACTGCTCTAGCCAAAGGCATTGAAGTCTACGGCATTCGCCAGGCCTATCGAGGCTTGCTTGCAGGCGATTTTGAGCGCTTGACTAACCGTGAGGTGAGCGGCATTCTGCAGCGCGGCGGCACCATTCTGCAGACGGCGCGCAATGAGGAGTTCAAGACGCTGCAAGGGCAGCGGCGCGGCCTGCGGCGGCTGAACGAGCATGGCATCGAAGGCTTGGTGGTGATTGGCGGCGATGGCAGCCTGCGCGGCGCCTTGGCACTGCATAAGCTGGGCGTGCCTGTGGTCGGCGTGCCAGGTAGCATTGATAACGATATCTGGGGCACGAACATGAGCATTGGCGTGGATACTGCGCTGAATACGATCCTGGATGCGCTCGACCGCCTGCGCGATACTGCCTCTAGCCATGAGCGCGCCTTCCTGATCGAAGTTATGGGCCGCAACTGTGGCTATCTGGCGCTGATGTCGGGCATTCTAGGCGGCGCCGAGCTCACGCTCATCCCAGAGAAGACAATGGAGCTGGAAGAGATCGCAGCGCGCCTTGAAGATGCCTATCTGCGCGGCAAAAATCACGCTATTGCTGTGGTCGCTGAAGGCGCCAAGCCGAAAATCTCCGAGATCGTCAAATATCTCGAAGGGCAGAACGTCGGCTTTGAGGTGCGCGTCACCATTCTCGGCCACATTCAGCGTGGTGGCAGCCCGAGCGCCTTTGATCGGCTCTTGGCTTCGCGCATGGGCATCAAGGCTGTTGAGTGCTTGTGTAACGGCGAACACGGCGTGATGGTCGGTTTGAACGGGCGCGAGATCACGCCTGTGCCGCTGGAAGAAGTCACCTCGCGGCATCGGCCTGCCAACTTGGAATACTACGAGATCGGCGAGATGCTCTCGCGCTAACGACTCAGGCGCAAAGTGGCATAAAGCGTGCCATAGAGCGCGCCGCCGCTGATTCCGCTCAGATCGGCGCTGAATTGGCGCGTGAAGCCCGTCTGCAAGGGCAAGCTGAAGCTGAGCAAATCTGCGGCGCGCATCGCCTGCCAGAAGATCGGCTCGCTCAGCACAATCCCTTCAGGGAATTCTGGGCAGGCCAGCTTCAGCGTCGTAGCTTGCTGTACATCCTCAGGCTGCAGGCGCACTTGCGCTAAGAGGCTGCCATCCTCAGGCTGCAAGATACCGCTGATCGCGGCCCGAATCGGCTCAGGATCGAGCGCCGAAGTCACGCAGGGCGGCTGCCAGACAGTCGGGTAGAATTCAGCACTGCCGCTCAACGTGCCTTCCAGCTCGATCTCAAAGCTCAGCGTGCCGATGAAGCGCACATCATCGAACGTGACGCCTTCGCGCAGCTGTAAGGTCAGATCGATTAGCCACGCGCCGAGAAGTGGCGCAATGGCATAGGGCAAAGTCGGCGTGGCTGTTGGCAAAGGTGTTGGCGTTGGCGCAAGCGTGACAAGGCGCGTCGGCACTGATGGCGGCACGAACGGGCGCGGCGTGGCTGTCAGCAAGGGCGCTGTTGACGGCACGCACGCCGTCAACAGCAGGCTAAATAGAAGGCCCAGCG
>RFIM01000236.1 GCA_003695215.1 Chloroflexota bacterium | reverse complement strand
GTGAACAAGCCGTCAGGTGTCGTCTCGCCATCTTGGATGCCCAAGTAGTCGAGCAGCTCCTGATAGAACTGATCGGCGCCGACGAGCGCGCAGGGCAAATCTGTGCAGACTTGCAGCCAATACTTGCCTTTCGGCGTCTCACGATACATGGTGTAGAAGCCTGCAATGGACTTGACCTGCGTCGGATCGATCTCGCACAGTTCAGCAACCTCTTGAATGCCTTCAGGCGAGACGTAGCCGTAATGCTCCTGCGCTAGGTAGAGCAAGGGCATGATTGCCGAGCGCTTATCAGGATATTTGGCGAAAATCTTGGCAATTTGCTCCGCGTATTTCTCTTTTAGCACGTCAGCGTCCTTTACCGATCACAATCGCCCAGCACGATGTCCACGCTACCGATGATGCCGACCAAGTCCGCGATCATGCCGTCCTTCGCCATCTTAGGGATGGCGCCCATAGTGTGCACGAAGGAAGGCGTGCGGAAGTGCACGCGGTGCGGCCGCGTGCCGCCATCGCTGCTTAGGTAGCAGCTCAGCTCGCCGCGCGGGCTCTCAATCGAGACGTACACTTCGCCTTCGGGCAAGCTGAAGCCTTCCGTCCACAGTTTGAAGTGATGGATGACGGCTTCCATGCTGCGCCCTAGCTCGGAGCGCGGCGGCGGCACGTATTTGCGATTCTGGCTGCGGAACGGCCCGCGAGTCTTCTCCAGACGGTCGAGCGCTTGGCGAATGATGCGCACTGACTCCTTGAATTCCTGCATGCGGACGTAGAAGCGGTCATAGACATCGCCATGTTCGCCCAGCGGCACGTCAAACTGGTAGGTTTCATAGCCCATGTAGGGCATCGCCTTGCGGATATCCCAGTTCACGCCGCTGCCGCGCAGCGTCGGGCCAGTGCAGCCATAGGCAATGGCATCCTCGGGCGTGATCACGCCGATACCTTGAGTGCGGTCGATCCACAGCGGATTGTTGACCAAGAGCGTCTCATATTCTTCCACTTTGGCAGGGAAGTAGTCGATGAAAGCGCGCACAGCCGGGATGAATTCTTCAGGCACATCGCGCCACAAGCCGCCCGGACGGAAATAGGTGCTCATCATGCGCTGCCCACTGACCATCTCGAAGATGTCGAGGATCATCTCACGCTCGCGCATGGCATAGAGAAAGACGCTCATGGCGCCCATATCTAAGCAGTGCGTGCCAAGCCAGACTAGGTGGCTGTTGATGCGCGTCAGCTCTGCCAGCAACACGCGCACGATCTGAGCGCGCTCGGGCACGTCCAGCTCCGCCAATTTCTCAATGGCAAGGCAGTAGACCAAGTTGTTGCCCATCGGATTCAGGTAATCCATGCGGTCAGTCATGGTGATCGCCTGCTCATAGGTCTTGGCTTCCATGCTCTTCTCGATACCTGTGTGCAGGTAGCCGATATCCGGCACGCAGCTGACCACGGTCTCGCCGTCTAGTTCCAGGAGCAGGCGCAAGACGCCATGCGTGCTTGGATGCTGTGGGCCCATATTCAGCAGCATCGTCTCGCCCGTGAAAGCGCGTGGCGAGACTAAGCCTTGCAGCTCTTGGACAGTGCCTTCCCATTCAGTGATGTTGGCGCTGTGACCGCTGCGCTCTATCAAAGGACGTTCGCTCATGGCAGATTCCTCAATCAACGGCTTGCTCTTGGACGATCACTCTTTGGCATATGGTTTCAGGCGGTCAATTTCATCGAAGTTGAAGCTGAACTGCACCTGCTCATAGCCGAGCGGATAATCTTTGCGCTGCGGATGGCCTTCCCATTCTGGCGGCATCAGGATACGGCGCAAGCTAGGATGCCCTTCGAAGATGATGCCCATCATGTCGTAGGCTTCGCGCTCTTCCCAGTCGGCGGAAGGCCAGACTGAGGTGACGCTGGGCAGGCGCGGATCATCGGCGGGCAAATAGACCTTGATGCGCAAACGGCGTGTGTAGACCATCGAATACAAGTGATAGCACAAGGCGAAGCGCGGTTCCTTCGGGAAGTAATCCACTGCCGTGATATCCGAGAGGAAGATGTATTCCAAGCCTTCAGTATCGCGGAAGAACTGGCAGACTTCCACGATGCGCTTTGGATCGACCACGATGGTCGTCTCGCCGCGGAACTCGATCACGTCCAGCACGGCGTCCTTCAGGCTCAGCTTCGCCAGATCAACAGGATCAAGTGGTGCTTGCATGGGATTGCCTCTGCTCTAAAGTTCAAGGGCGGGCTCAACCGCCCGAATATTTGTCAGGCTGCCGAAATTCAGGCCCAATCGGCGATGCGCTGCGTCTTGACCTTCTCATGAAGCGTCATGATGCCATGGATGAGCTGCTCTGGGCGCGGCGGGCAACCTGCCACGTACACGTCCACTGGCACGATCTCATCCACGCCTTGCACAATGGCGTAGTTGTTGAAAATCCCGCCGCATGAGGCGCAATCGCCCATCGAGATCACGTACTTGGGATCGGGCATTTGGTCATAGAGCTGGCGTAGCACCGGCGCCATCTTGCGCGTGACGCGCCCCGCCACGATCATCAGATCGCTTTGGCGCGGCGAAGCGCGCATCAGCTCCATGCCGAAGCGCGAAAGGTCATAGACCGAAGCCTGCGTACTCATCATCTCAATGGCACAGCACGCCAGGCCGAAAAGCATCGGCCACATGCTTTTAGTGCGCCCCCAGTTGATGGCTGCCTCGAGCGTTGTGGTCACCACACCCAAGTTGCCCAGTTTGCCTGCTACTCCCATTCCAAAGCTCCTTTACGCCAAGCGTAGTAGTGTCCAATTTCTAACACGATGATGAAAATCAGCATCACCAACAGTGCCGCAAAGCCGACCTCGCGCACGACTACGGCGAACGGCAAGAAGAACATCACCTCGATATCGAATAGGATGAATAGGACGGCGATCAGATAGAACTTGACAGGTAAACGCCGCATCGCTGGCCCAATGGCCACCATGCCGCTCTCGTAGGGCTCCAACTTACGCGCCGTCGGTCGGAATGGACCGAGAATGCGCGAAATGAAGACCACAATGATGCCGACAACGGTCGTGATGATCAGCAGAATTGCGACAGGCGCGTATTGATCTAACACAGATTTCACCTCACAAGGCGCTGAGCGCTGAACCGTTTGGGAAAAATAGAACAATGCCCTTGAATAAGTGTAACACAGGTTAACAAAAAAGCAAAACCAGGCTTTGGCTCGCGCTAAAGAAGATTTGCCTTCAATTCTAGCGGATAATTCGAATGCCAACAAATGGTGCAAGCTGCCGAAGGCACTCGTATTGGTTTTAAGACGAGCGAGTTTCCTCGCCCGTCCTTCAGGGCGTGCTGCGCGTCGGCGTGAAAGTGCGTGTAGGCGTGAATGTCCGCGTCGGTGTCGGCGTGCGGCTCGGCGTGAAAGTGCGTGTCGGTGTGAAAGTGCGTGATGGCGTGAAGGTGGCAGTTGGCGTGTTCGTGCTGCTTGGCGTCGGCGTGGCAGTCTCGGTTGGCAGAGCGGTCACCAGCGCGGC
>RFIM01000235.1 GCA_003695215.1 Chloroflexota bacterium | reverse complement strand
GCGTCGGCTTTGCGCGCAGGGCGCTGCCCAGGCTGCCACAGAAAGTTATTGTACGGCACAACGCCGATGACGCCGTTGCGCTCGACCAAGCGGCGAATCATGGCGTCACTCAGGTGCCGATCCGAATCGCAAAAGCGCCGCGGATTGCTGTGGCTGGCAATGATCTGTCCATCATAGCTATCCAGCGCCTCAAAGAAGGCTTTCTCAGCCATGTGGCTGACGTCCAGCACAGCGCGGAAGCTCGCCATGATTTCCAACAGCTCGCGCCCGAGCTTGGTCAAGCCGCCTGGCGCCGCTGTGCCGCCACTATAGCGCGTCTGGCTCCACGCTAAGCCGACGATGCGGACGCCGCGCTCGTACCACTCTTCGAAGGCGCGCGGCTCGCGTATCGGATCAGCGCCTTCCATCAGCACCACTAAGCCGACCTGATGCTGCTCAAAAGGCGTCTCAGGTTGCCAAGTGGCAAGGACGCGCTCAAGCTCGCCTTGGGTGCGGATCAGCGCGATGTTCGGATGGGAGTCGGCCAGCTCGTGGTAGTAATCGAGCTGACTCATGCCGATCTGGTGTGCCTCAGCAGGCGTGCTGTAGCTATGGCGCGAAGGCAAGCTATATGCGGCGGCTTTAGGATTGGCGAAGATGGTGGCGAAAATGATCGCCACGCGGCCGCGCAGCGACTCGGGCAAGCCTGTCATGCACAGGCCTTCGCGCTCTGCCACAGGCGTGCCTGCTTCTGCCTTGCGCTTGGCGTAAGCGCTCAGGCGGAAGTCGCGGTCAAGGTCGCGCATGTTCCAAGCCAAGTCTTGGTGCGCGTCAAGGATGATGTACGTCATCTTCTCAGTTGGCAACGGTCGCTTCGATCAAGCCGCGCAGTTCGCTCAGATTCGGCGCCGCGCCGCCGCCTTGCCGCTCAGGGTAAATCTTCGTGCCGTTCAGGAAGACGGTCGGTGTAGCGTTCACGCTGCGTTCATTGGCGAGATTGGCTGCAGCGCGAATGGTCTCGCTCGTCTTGGCATCGCCCAGGCAGGCAGCGAACTTGCCCGTATCCAAGCCGAGCTTCTCGGCGCCCGAGAGGCCATAACGCCCGTCGTTGGCGGCGCTGCCGTACAGGCCTGCCCAGTCAAAGAGCGCATCGTGCATCTCCCAGAATTTGCCCTGCTGGCCCGCGCAGATGGCTGTGCGCGCCATGCCATCTGAAGGGAAGCTGCCATATTGAGTCAGCGGAATGTACACGAACTTGACGTCGCCGTTGAGAATCTTATCGCGGATGTTATCGAAGTAGTTTCGTTTGAACTGTTGGCAGGCAGGGCAGCTGAAACTGGAGAACATCTCCAAGGTCACTTTGGCCTCAGGGTTGCCAATGAAGTAGAAGCCTTCAGGCGTCGTGCCATAATAGCCTTTGGAGGTGATCTCAGTGTATTTGGTCAGGATGCTCTCAGAGACCTGTGCATCCACTGGGCGCGAGGAGATGATCACAAAGCCGCCAACGACGATCAGCACTGCGGCGGCGATAATCGCCAATAGCACGATCTGCTGCTGTTGGCGGCGGCGCATCGCCTCAGCGCGTCGTTCCCTGACCGATTTTTTAGTCGGCGCGGCGCTTTTGGTCGCATTCTTGGGCGTCTTTGATTTTGCGGTTGCCATAAGCCAATTCCTCTTGAGGTACGAACTGAATCTGAGCGCAAAGTATAACCAACGCATATGGCTTTGCCAGGCCTCTGCGCAAGGTGTGGCAAACATTTATGAGGCGCTCAGACACAAAATCGCCGTTGACGGATCGCGCGCGCTGTGCTATATTATGGGCAGTCATCGCCCGGGATAGCCAAGTGGCCTAAGGCAGCTGACTGTAAATCAGCCATTCGGTGGTTCGAATCCTCCTCCCGGGACACTCAGCCTGCGCCATGCAGGCTTTTTTATTGCGCCTGTGCGATCTTTTCGACAATCGCCGTCAGCACACTATAATTAGGCGCGTGCAAGACGTTCTTTGGAAATGCAAGCATGACCGACGCTCTCAGCATTCGCAAAGTTGAAACGCCTCAGGATTTCAAAGCCTTCCTAGAATTCCCATGGACACATTATCGTGACGACCCGAACTGGGTGCCGCCACTCGTCTCCAGCCGTCGGCATCTGCTGGATAAAAAGCGCAACCCTTCTTGGCAGTACATGGTTGGCGAGTATTTTCTGGCTTGGCGCGGCAAGCGCCCTGTGGGCACGATCGCGGCGTTCATCAATCATCGCCACAATCAAACGCACAATGAAAATATCGGCTGGTTCGGCTTTTTCGAATGTGAAGATAATCAAGAGACTGCAACTGCCCTGCTAGGCACAGCAGCTGATTACGCCCGTTCGCACGGTTGCAATGCCCTGCGCGGGCCTGCCAGCTTCACCTTGAACGATGAGTGCGCACTGCTCATCGAGAATTTCTCGCCGCCGATGCTGCTGATGCCCTACAATCCGCCTTACTATCAGCGCCTGATCGAAGAGAGCGGCCTGGGCTTGGCAAAAGTGATGGACTTGGTCAGCTATATCGCTAAGCCGAGCAGCTACTTAGACGAAAACGGCAACATCCCTGAGCGCTTGCTGCGCGTGATTGACAAGATCAGCCAGAAGCACAAGGTGACTGTGCGGCGCGCTAACGTCAAGGAGCTGCACAAGGAAGTCCATCTATTGGCAGAAATCTACCGAGCGGCTTGGGCGAATAACTGGGGCTTTGTGCCGCCGACCGACGCTGAGATTGACGATCTGTTCAAGCAGCTGCGCCAATTCTTCGATCCGCGCTTGGGCGAATTTGGCATGGTGGACGGCAAAGTGGTCGGTTTTATGCTGGCGCTGCCGAACATGAATCAAGTGCTAAAGCGCGCCTACCCGCATCCGCGCGTGCCAGAGTGGTGGACGCTGCTCAAGGCTTTCTGGCACTGGAAAATTCGCCCGAAGATCACCGAGCAGCGCATCGTCATGTTCGGCATCAAGCCTGAGTATCAGCGTATGGGCGTGGCAGCGGCGATTCTGCTGGAACACATCAAGGCGACCATGCAGACGCCATACCCTGATGTCGATCTCGGCTGGGTACTAGAGACCAACGCCGGTGTGGACACGCTCGCCAAGTCTTTCAACTGCCCGATCTACAAGCGCTACCGCTTTTACCAGATGCCGCTGAGTTGACTCCATGGCAGATCACAACGAGCCAAGCGAAGGGCTACCGCGCCGATCAGATGAGCTGATGGCGCAAGGTAGCGCTGAGATGAGCGATGTGCTGACGGTTGCTGCCAGCCTGAACGCCAAGACTCTCAAGGAACTGCTGCGTAATCGCAACTTTGTGCCGCTGTGGCTTGGGCAGCTTGTCAGTTATTTGGGCGATCAGTTCATGTTGATCGCAGTGCTTGCCACGATCAACAAGCTGGCAGGCAGTGGCAGTTTCTATATCGTGCTTTTGGCAGCATCTTTGGCGGCGCCGCAAATTTTTTTCGGCTTGATTGGCGGCGTGCTGGTGGATAAGCTCGACCGCAAATGGACGATGATCGTCACCGACCTTGTGCGCGCCGCTGCCATGTTCAGCATGCTGCTGGTCGCCGGCGATCCTGCGCGCATTTGGATTTTCTATCCTGCTATCTTCGCCATTGGCACTTCACAGATGCTTTTCTATCCCGCGCGCGCCTCGGCCATGCCGTCGCTAGTGACGAAGCGCAACTTGGCGGGCGCCAATGCCTTGCTGGAGGCGGGCTTCGTGGTCGCGCTGATCTTCGGCTCAGGCGCTGCAGGGCTGTTGGTAGAGCGGCTTGGCGAGGATTTCGCCTTCACCTTCAACGGCTTCGCCTTCCTGTTCTCTGCGCTGATGATCCTGATCATTCGGGTGCCGCCACGCCAAGTCCATCACAACAAGGCGAGCCGCAGCACTTACGGGCAAGTCTGGCGCGAGCTGCGCGAAGGCTTGGTCTACATCTGGCAGACTCGCTCTATGCGCTACATCATGGGCCTGAGTGTGATCGTAGCTGCAGGGCTAGGCGCGGTCATCGCGCTTGTGCTGGACTATTTGACGCTGGAGCTGAAAGTCGGCGCTGATGGATTCGGCATCGTGATCGGCATTCTAGGCGTCGGCATTGTGATCGGCGGCATTCTGATCCAGCGTCTCTCCAAATTCCTGCCCACTAACCGCCTAGTGGCATTGGCGATCTTCCTGCAAGGCGTGGCCGTCGGCGCCTTTGTCTTTCATCCGCCATTCGCCCTAGTGCTATTCCTGACGGCGTTGATCGGCTTCAGCCTGATTGTGGCACGCGCCGTGCTGAGCACGCTCACCCAAGCCATCCCGCCTGAAGAGTACCGCGGGCGCGTCCAGAGCGCCTATAACCTGATTTTCTCAGCACCACTGACTCTAGCCATTGGCGTAGCTAGCCTATTGGTCACGCTCTTCAACCGCGAGATTGTGATGGGCGGCTTTGGGCTAGGGCTGATGCTGACAGCTTACCTTTCCATGCGCTTGTTACGCGGCGTAGACGAGGCAATTTATGGCAGTTGAGCCGACTCAGACCATTCTGACTTGCAATGCCGAGTTTGTCGATCTTGCGCTGCGCGAAGCGCACAGCGCCGTGCCTGGATCGCAGCAAAGCCGCGAAATCGCTGCAGGCGTGCTGCTGCTGAATGCGCCTTTTGAGGCGATCGCTGCCGCTTGGCGCACTAAGCCGCCGATTTTTGTCCGCCATATCTGCCCTGCGCAAGTGCAACTGGATTTGCCTGAGGAGAATGCCGAGGCATGGCTGAGCTTGCTGCAGAAGGCGCATCTCGAGGCGATCGCGCTGCACTTGGCGCCCAGAGTGCCTTTTTCTATCCAAACGCGGCTGTTGGTAGAACATCCACTGCTCAAGCCTTTCGATATCAACAACGCGCTTGCAGCGTTAGTGAAAAACGCGCCTTTAGAAGTGCGCCAGCCGCAACAGATCGTCTCAGTGGTGATTGGGCGCCTCGAAGGCGCGCTTAGGGCATGGCTTGGCCTCTCAATGGCTGCCGATAATCTCTCAGACTGGGCCGGCGGCGCGCGGCGCTTTGCCAATGAAGACAGTCGCATCAGCCGCTCGGAGTTCAAGCTGCTAGAGGCGCTTGAAGTGTTCAGGATTGCGTTGCCTGTGCGCGGCTACGCGCTCGATCTGGGCGCGGCGCCAGGCGGCTGGACGCACGTGCTGCGCCAGCAGGGCATGTATGTCATAGCTGTCGATCCTGCTGCCCTGGACTCGCGCCTATTGCGCGATACAGGCGTGCGCCATAAACGCATGACGGCTGAAGCCTATCTGCGCAAGAACGTTGACGTCTTCGACGTGATCGTGAACGATATGCGCATGGATGGACGCGACTCAGCGCGCCTACTGGTTGCCTATGCACAATGGCTCAGGCGCGGCAGCCCAGCGATCATGACGCTCAAGCTGCCAAACTCAGGTCGCCTGAGCCTGATCGAGCAGGCGTATGCTATTCTTGAGGATGCCTACCACGTTATGGCGGCGCGCCAATTGTTTCATAACCGCAGCGAAATCACGCTCCACCTGAAACGTCGTTAGCGCCTGTGCCCATTTACGCTATAATGCTCACCGAGCTTCAGGAGAACCGAGCGAGGCGTGAAGTTCAGCATGAGTAAACGTTCATCGGCGCAGATACCGCTTGCGCTGAATTACCCCGACGTATTGGGCTGGTATAGCGCTGAGCGCCAAACCGTTGACGCGCTCCAAGTGGCGTTGGCAGTGCGCCCTTCGCCTGTGCCAGCAGGCAAGGTGGCCGATGTGCTCGTCTTGCTTCAGAACATGTCGGGCGGCGCAACCGACGCGCTTTTACGCCTGATAGTGCCTGAGCGCGATCTGGCAGGCAAAGCAGGGCGCTTCTCCACACCGCTGCAGAAGGTTGTGCGCATCGGCTTGCGCAGCGGCGAGGTCGGTTATGCCACATTGCCGATGCTGGTCGGCCATCAGGCGCAAGCGGGCGAGTACATAGTGCAAGTTGAAGTCGCCTGTGAGCAGAAAAAACATGGCGCCGAGCGTGTGCGCAGCCTTGAGATGCCTGCCAGGTTCGATCTGCACGACATACCGCCAGAGCGACGCCCTATTTTTGAGGCGATTCGCGGCTTGCCGTTTGCGGCTCAGGCAGGCGCACGGACACAAAAAGGGCAGCTGATCGGCGCGCCATTCACTGTGCAGCCGCCGACAATCGCCGCTTTGCCCAGCGAAATGCGCCCGAATTACATCACGCTCTGGACAGAGACTGATTATCGCGATCCACGCTTCCTGAGCGCGCAAGTCGGCGATTTGGTCAAAAAAATGTTGCCCTTGCTCAGGCGCGAGCGCGTCTTCTTCCCATTGCTGAAGGCGATCCAAGCGCGCTTTGACGCGGTCGGCTTCCGTCTCTGGGCAGGCGAGGCCGTGATGATCGCCAAGATGCTGACCTACACGCTAGAGCTAGGCGCGCCAATCCAGATGGCAGGCCAAGAATCGCCTGTCTATCCGCGTTGGTATGCTACGCTGAGTCAAGCGCTGCTTGACGACGCAGACTTGGCAGTGCCTGAGGCCGTTGATCTGCTCGCCTCGCGCATTTTGTTGCCCGATCTGCTCTTCGATGCTGGCATGATCGCCTTCTCAACGCTCAGCACGCTGATCAACGAGAGCTTCGGTGATGAAGCCGAGCTGCGAGCACATCTGGATACGCTGGTTGATGCGCTGATCTCTGCCAACCAAGGGCTCAATCTGAACTACGCCTGGTTGCCGTTGGTGCTTGGCGGATTGGTCACTAATGGGGCGGTCACTATGCCGCGCGAAGATGTTGTTGAGACGGTCCATCTGTTTTTGAACGCGCGTGAGAAGCGCTTGGCAGAAGCACAGGAAGAGCAATCAGTGCTGTTCGAGATCGCCGACGATCTGATCGATCGCGCCTTGACAGGCGAAGGCTGAGCAGCACTGACAGTTTGTATGGCAACTCAGTTGCGGCTATAATGTTGGCTCGAAACAAAGGTTATAGGAAGGCCTGAATCGCCGCATAGCGGCTGAGCGGCAATCGTACTTTTTAGGAGCGCGCACCATGTCTGATGGAATGATAGGCGATATGAACTTTGCCATGATCAAGGTGGTCGGCGTTGGCGGCGGCGGTAGCAATGCCGTCAATCGCATGATCGAGGAAGGCTTGGGCGGCGTGGAATTCATTGCCGTGAACACGGATAGCCAAGCCTTGACGCTCTCCAAGGCGCGGACGCGCGTGCGCATCGGCGAGAAGCTGACGCGCGGCTTGGGCGCGGGTGGCAACCCTGAGATCGGGCGCAAGGCCGCTGAGGAGAGCGCCGATGAACTCTACGAGGTGCTGCGCGGCGCGGACATGGTCTTCATCACGAGCGGTATGGGCGGTGGCACAGGCACAGGCGCGGCGCCCGTCATTGCACAAATCGCCAAAGAGCTCGGCGCGCTGACCATCGGCGTGGTGACCAAGCCTTTCAGCTTTGAGGGCGCACGCCGCATCAGCACGGCTGAGATGGGCATTGAAGAGCTCAAGAGCCGCGTGGACACCTTGATCGTGATTCCTAATGATCGCTTGCTGCAGATCATGGATAAGAAAACGCCGCTCAACGCTGCGTTCCGCATCGCCGATGACGTGCTGCGGCAAGGCATTCAGGGCATTTCAGAAGTGATCACTGTGCCGGGCTTGATCAACCTAGACTTCGCCGACGTGCGCGCCATCATGAGCGAAGGCGGCGCAGCGCTGATGGCCGTCGGCACTGCCAGCGGCGATGATCGGGCACGCAAAGCAGCCGAGATGGCCGTCAGCAGCAACTTGCTGGACGTGACCATCGACGGCGCGCGCGGCATCCTGTTCAATGTGACGGGCGGGCCTGATATGAGCCTGTTCGAGGTCAACGAAGCTGCTGCCATCATCAAAGAGACAGCGCACCCTGACGTGCAGCTGATCTTCGGCGCCGTCATTGATGAAAACATGCGCGATCAAATTCGCATCACGGTCATTGCCACAGGCTTTGAGCGCGCCTCTTCGATCAACTCGCGCCCAGTAGTCAAGCCAAGCGCCACTGACTGGCGCGCTCAAGCGGCAGCGGCACGCCAAGCGGCACAAGCCAATCCGCCACAACAGACAATGCGCCAACAAGCGCCCGTCCCGCCTGCTGAGCCACGTGAGAGCCGTGAGCCGCGCTCGACGCAGGCGGCTGCGCCAACGACGCCCGTTCAACCGCCTGCCTCAGCTCAGCCGCCGCAACCGCCGCCTGCAAGCAACACGCCCAACACATACTCCAGTGACGATCTGGATATCCCGACCTTCCTGCGCCGCCGCTGAGCGCGCCTTTCTGACAGCGCCTGAGCAGCCAGGCCAACTCGGCCTGGCTGCTCCTGTTCGCATGACAATCAGTCCTGATTAGACGCGCTATCGCCAAGCCACTCGTTCAGGCGATCCTTGAAAGATGGATAGATGACGCCGCGCTCGGTCACGATGCCGCCAAGATAGCGTTGTGGCACGAGGTCGTAGGCCAAGTTGCGGACGGGATAATCTTCAGGGAAGATGGGTGTGCCCAACAGGCTGTGCATCTCATGGGCAGGGCGCGCTTGCTGCGGCAGCTGATCGCCGCTCGTCATTTGCATGTCAACGCTGCTCAGCGGCGCTGCAGCATAGAGCGGAATGCGGTTATCGCGCGCCAGGACTGCCAGCGGATATGCGCCGAGCCGCGCTATGAAATCGCCGTTGGCTGCAAGGCGTGCCGCACCGATCAGCACTAATTTCACATCGCCGCGCCGCATATAGTAGCCTGCAGCGCTATCAGGGATGATCTCGAAGGGAATACCTGCCTCGTGCAGTTCCCAAGCCGCCAGATGCGCGCCTTCCAACAACGGACGACTCTCGGGCAGGAGGACGTGAAAGTGGCGCCCGAGCGCCTTTGCCGTTCTGAGGATGCCGAGCGCTGTGCCATGAGCGACTGCGCTCAGGCCGCCGCCGCCATGTACTAGGACGGTGTCGCCGTTGCGGATCAGGGCTGCGCCATGCTTGCCGATCTTCTGACAAGCGGCATGATCTTCGGCTGCAATTTGCTGTGCTTCTGCCAGCAGCGCGAATTTGATCTCACGCACATTGCTGAGCGTTTCATCGCGTGCGCGCCGCTGCATACGCGCTAGCCAAAACGTCAAATGCCGCGAGGTCGTCTCTGCCTTTTGTAGAATGACTGCCGCAACGTCCAGATACTCAAGGAAGCTGCCGATATCGAGCGGCGTAGCTTGCTGCGCTGCCAATGCCATGCCAAAGGCGCCTGCCACGCCAATGGCTTGTGCGCCGCGCACAGCGCCATCGCTGATCGCCTGTGCCACTTCGCGATAGTCGCTCAGCTCAAGGTGAGCAACCGTCCACGGCAAGCGGCGCTGATCGATCAAGCGCACGCGCCCTTCGTGCCATTCCACTGTGCGGATCACGAGTAGCTCCTCAGCTCACGCTTCGCCGTTCACAATCAGCTCATGCAGCGCACGGACAGCTTCGGTTGCCTCTTCGGAGCGCACTACTAGCGAAATGCTGTACTCGCTTGAACCCTGCGCAATGACCAAAATGTTGATAGTGCGCGCTGCCAAAGCGCCTGTGACGCGCGCTGCCACGCCGGGCGTGCCGCGCATGCCCGCGCCGACCGCTGTGACGATCACGATATCTTCACGCGCCCAGACGCGATCGATATCGCGGCGCTCTAGCTCAGTGCGCAACTCTTTGCGAATCGCGTCCAGCACTTGCGTTGTGCGATCGCTTGGCACGACGAAGCAGAAGCTCTGCTCAGATGAAGCCTGCGAGATCAGCAAGATGCTCACGCCCAGGCGCGCCACTGCCATGAAAGTGCGCCCAGCGACGCCCGGCACGCCGACCATACCGCGCCCTTCGACTGAAATCAGGCTCACATCGCGGATGAGCGTGACCGCCTTGACTGCGCCAGGCGTGATCTGCGCCTGAGGCTGGATCAGCGTGCCTGGATCGCTCGGATTGAAAGTATTGCGGACGCGCACAGGCGCCTCGCGGTCGATCATCGGCTGCACCGTTTTCGGATGAAGCACCTTCGCGCCGAAATAAGCCAGCTCGCCAACTTCACCATAGCTCAAGGTGCGGATGACGCGCGCCGTTGGCACAAGGCGCGGATCAGTGGTCATGATTCCATCAACATCGGTGTAAATCCACAGCTCATCCGTCTCAACAGTGGCGCCGAGGATAGCAGCGCTGAAATCGCTAGCGCCGCGCCCGAGCGTGGTGATGATGCCATCACGTGTGGCGCCAATGTAGCCCGTCACAATGGGCAAGGAGCCGCTCTCAAGGTAGGGTACCAGGAATTGCTTGACGCGCTGGCGCGTTTCATCCATCAGCGGCGCGGCATCTTGAAAGTTATCGTCCGTGACAATCAGCGTGCTGGCATCAATGGCAATGGCCGCATTGCCCAAATCGCGCAAGTGCGCAGCCAATATGCGCGCGCTGAAGCGCTCGCCAAAGCTCATGATCAAGTCCATGCCGCGCGGCGTGATCTCACGCAAGACGGCGATGCTATGGCACAGCGCGTTCAGCGTGTCCAGCATGGTATCTAGCTCATCGAAGAGCGCTTGCTTGATCATCTCATCGTTGATGAGCTGCTCAGCGGTCTCACGATGCCGTTGGCGCAGCTCAGCGACGATGTTATAGTGCGCCGACTCAGCGCCGAGCGCGGCGCTGCGCGCTGCTTCCTTGAGCTTATCGGTCACGCCGCTCATGGCAGAAACGACGGTCAAGATACGATGCCCTTGCCGCTGATGCTCCAGGATGATTCGGGCGACCTGGGCAATGGTATCGTGATTGCCCATTGAGGTGCCGCCAAATTTCATGGTAATAAGGCTCATATTGTGCTTCGCTGCCTGTGGTGTGGCTGAGATTCACGCAACATGTCACCATTATAGGTGATCTACGCATTTATAGACAAGATCGCAGCTCTCTGCGCTTCAGGAGCAAGAACCCTATGGCAAAAAAGAGCGCGCTCAAGGCACAAACCAGCTCACAGGCGGCGCTCGTGCCTGCTGAGAGCGCCGCACCTATTGCTTTGCCGCTCGATCCCGATCCGCAAGCAGCCTTCCTGCTGCACACGGACTACGCCTTGGTCGAAGGCAAAGCGCCAAGCCGAATCGGGCAGCGCAGGCATCTGCACATTGCTGTAGCAGCAGTCGTTTTGTGCTTGTTGTTGCTATGGTTGGCACTGCGCCAAGCTGAGGAAAATGCCTTGCTGGATGCGCAGAGCGGTCGGGCGCCTGCCGAAATCATTGCGCGGCGCTTTGAAGACAATCCGCGTGCGCTGCAGCGGCGTTGGTTCATTACCTATCAGTTCAGTTTGCCTGATGGGCGAACTTTCAGCCGCGAGATCAGTGTAGAGGCTGCTGAATACGACTTTTATTTCGTCGGCAGCCGCGTTGTGGTGAAATTTTCGCCCGAGCAGCCTGAGCTGAACACGCTCGCCAATCGCCGCCTTGAGCGCGTCGAGAGCGACCTACTTATGCTGATGGCGATCGTGCCGCCGCTTCTCAGCTTACCGATTCTGCTGTGGGCGTTGGCGCAAAACATCCTGCTGACACAATACGAGCGGCGCGGCGTGGTTGTGCGCGGCGAGGTGATCGAATGCACAGGCGAAGAGCGCGCTTCGCACTACTACATCAAGCTGCGCTATCAGTTTATACTGCCTGATATGAAAATTCGGCGCGGCACAGCCCATTTTGTGCGCGACGATCTACGCGGCGCCAAACTACCCGAGAAAGGCACGCAAGTCGCCGTCTTGTACTTGAACGACTGGTTCTATCGGCTACTCTAACGCTCTGCCATCGCCTTGATGTTCGCTAAAGATTGCTTGGCGTTGTTCAAGTTCACCTGATGAACAGCTGGCTCCGCCAATTTGCCCAAGACACCGCCGCTCAGGTTGTAGTCCATGCTCACGCTGAGCCTGACGCCGTCGTTGGTCTCTGAGAGTTGCCAGCGCTGCGTGCCCGTGACCAAACCCTCGAGCGTGTAGTGAATGGCGCTATTAGGCTGAATCTCTTGCACGGTTTGCGTGGCGCGCAGCTCGACGCCTAAAACTTTGTAGCTGCCTGAGATTTGCGAGCCGACTGCAGGGTAATCTGGCGAGGCCTGAACGCTATCAATGCCCGCAAACCACTGCAGAATCAGATCAGGCGTGGTCAATAGCTTCCAAACAGCCTCGGGTGAGGCGTTGATAGTGATACTCTCGCTGAGGTGCTGCACAAAACCGCTCCTTGATTATCCAGAGGCGCAAACATCAGTCTAACACAAATCAAGGCAGCGCTCAACGCTTTCGTGCAAGTCAATGAATCATGGTAGACTCGGCGCTTGTGGCACAACATCAGAAGATATCTTCACCGATAGAGACAACAGCACGTGTGGCGCGGAACGCAGCAGCCATGGCTGTGGCAACATTGCTGGTGCGCGGCCTGCAATTCGGCTGGGCGATCCTGCTGGCAGCTTTGCTCGGTGCCGAGCAATACGGCACGTGGGGTACGATCGGCGCGCTCTTGGTGATAGCCTCAGCTGTGCCTGAGTTCGGCATAGGCTTGGTCGTCCTGCGCGATGTGGCGCGCCAACCGAGCGACGCTAGCCGCTACCTGACGGCGACGCTCACAGTGCAGCCCTTGCTGGCGATCGGAACGCACGCCGCGCTGATCGTCTTGAGCCTGCTTTTGCCGTACAACACGTCCTTTCGCCTGCTCTTGGCATTGGCGGCGATCAGCCTGACTGTGGACGTCTTCGGTAACATCGGCTACAATCAGCTCTTGGCGGCTGAGCGCATGGTGACGACGAGCGTCGTCTTGATCGTCCATATCAGCTTGCAGATCGCCTTTGCTTTGGCCGCGCTGCTGAGCGGGAGCGGCTTGATCGGCGTGTATCTAGCGACGATCAGCGCGGGCGTCTTTCGGGCTGCTATGCACGGCATCGCCTTGCGGCGGATAGGCGTTCGGCCGCGCTTGCCTACAGAGCGCGCCCTGATAGGGCACCTGTTCAGCGAAGGCTGGCCTATCGCGCTCAGCTCGTTTCTCGGCTATGCCTACCAGCATGTGGACAAAGTGCTGGTCTTCACATTTCTGGGCGAACGTGCCGCAGGCTATCTGATGGCAGCGTTCATCATCGTGAGCGGCGTGATCGAGCTGTTCAGCGTGACAGTCTTCACGGCGCTTTTCCCGTTGATGTCGCGCATGGCGAGAGAATCAGCTGCGCTGCTGCAGCGCGCCATGGATCAATTTGCTTTCCTGACGCTGGTGATCGGCTTGCCCATTGTGATCGGCATTTCAGCGCTCTCAAGCAGCCTAGCGGCGTTATTCTTCCCAAGTTTTAGCGGCACGGCGAGCCTCCTGGAAATCCTGATCTGGCATGCGCTCTTGGCGATGATCAGCAACGCCTATGCGCAGATGCTCTTGGTAGAAGGGCGCCAAAAGCTGCTGTTGCTGATTCGCGCGATCGGTTTGGCCGTGAATTTGACGGCGAACTTGCTCCTGTTAGCGACCTTGAACGTCGTTGGCGCAGGCATAGCAGCTTTTCTGGCACAAGCGGCGATGTTGGCAATCTTCTTACGCGCGCGTGCCATGACGCGCTCTGAATGGCGCGCTCTGCTGGAGAAGACGGCGCGCGTGATTCTCGCAGGTGCGCTGATGAGCTTGCCTGCGTTCGCGCTGCGCGCCTCGCAGCCAATTCTGGCGGCGCTGATCGGCGCGAGCGTGTATAGCATAGCGCTGCTTAGCTTGCGCGCTCTGGATTCGGCACACTGGACGCTGATTCGGCAGATTCTGAGCGCTTTGCCGCTCTTTGGCAGGTATGTGGCGCGCTTGTGGCGCCCGCTCAGCGTGCCTTAAGCCGTTGAACCAGCCAAGTCGGCGCTAGCAAGAGCGCCAATAGCGCCGCTGCAGGCTTGCCATGCACCAAGCTGGTGTAAACGATCAGGTCGCGCATGTAGAAGCTGAGCGCACGAGCGTTGACTTGCTTGGCGCTTGCGCCTTCATAGTGCAGGATGCCATCACTGGGCAGATAGAGTGTTTGCAAGCCGAGCGCTTGCACACGCCACGAGAAGTAATCATCGCTGAAGTACATTTTCAGGCGCGCGTCGAAGTAGCCCGCAGCTTGCCAGACTTCGCGGCGCGCTATGATGGCGCTGCCTGGCAGCACATCGATCAGGCGCGCTGTGCGCCGATCCCAATCAGCGTACCAGAACCAGTCCTGCAGCGCTTGCCAGGCTCGTGGCAAGAGCAAGCGATAGAGCTTGCCAAGAAAGGTGTAGTTCAGCAGCAGGTAGCCGAATGTGGCGAAGCGCGAGCCGTTGCGCTGTAGGCGACCGTCAGCGTGGTACATGGTAGTTGTGGCGGCGCCAATGCTCGGATCGGCCTGTAGGGCGCCGAGCAGCTGCTGGAGCGTGGCGCCGCGCACTTCCATGTCAGGATTCAGCACCAATATGTAGGCGCTTTGTGCTAATTGAATGCCTTGCGTGTAGGCCGCTGAGAAGTAGCGATTCACGGCATTCTGCACAAAGCGCACTTGTGGAAAACGCGCCGTCACTGCCTGCGCGCTGCCATCGTAGGAAGCGTTATCTAGCACAAGGCACTCAAGGCGCAAACCGCACGCGTTAGCGTAGATCGACTCGAGCAGCGCCAAGAGCAGATCGCACGTCCGATAATTGACGATGACAAGGCTGAGATCAGGCAGTGAGCTTGGCAAACCGACCTTCAAGAGCCTGCCTTAGCGCCAAACCTTACGCAAGGCTGATGCCTTCGTTTGAGTTGGAGCCTTTGATGCGCGTCTCGATGTAATTGACCGCCTCGCCGACTGTGGTGATGCGCTGAGCTTCTTCGTCGGAGATATCGCCGCCGAATTCTTCCTCGATCTTCATGATCAGTTCGACTAGGTCGAGCGAGTCGGCTTCAAGGTCTTCGCGGAAGCGCGCATCGAGCGTCACCCGCTCTGCTGGTACATCGAGCAGCTCTACAATGATCTCGCGTACGCGCTCTTCTGTCGTAGCCATCTAGCAGTCCTCCAAAGAATGTCCGAGTCAAATTCTGCAAAAGCTGCGCGAGCAGCCATTATAGCTTGCATGCTCAGCTTGCGAAAGAGACAACACCGCGCGCGCCAAAAAGATTCGATAGCTCTATTTTTACACTTTCTCGACGAATATTTTGCAAGTGCAGCGTGTGCAGCGTGGCTAACTGGCGGTATGATCCTAAGCGCTGTGCAGTCCGACAAATGGAGACTCCGATGCGCAAGGTAATTTATGTTCTGATGATCGCTACCACGGTCTGGCTTGGCATTGCCCATGTGCCTGATGTCTCGGCACAAGGCGCGCCAAGCGAAGCTGCGCTCGACCGCGTTTTCCAGGATATCAGCGTGCGCATAGGGCGGGCGGTCTCGCGCGTGCGCTTTGACGGCACCTGGACGTACGAGCAAATCGTAGTGCGCGATGACAACCTGGGCTGTGCCAACGGTCAGCGCAACGCGCCAGGCCAGACGCGCGCGTGGGTCGTCCGCGTGACAGTGAACGGCTTCGGCAGCTACGAATATCGCATCTCGAACGATAGCACGCTCGTCTTCTTCTGCTCAGGCGTTGGCGTTGGCGCGGATGCCGTGCCGCCTGCTGCTGCGCCTGGTAGCAGTTTGCCTATACCGCCGCCTGCGGGCGTTGTGGCTTCACCTGTGACCTTCGGCGCGCCGATTCTGGCTTTTGTCGGGCTGGATGGCAACGTCTATGTGACCAGCTTGGGCAGCGCGCAAGGCTACGTGCCGCTCACAGGTGATGCGCTCGGTAACATCTCTGAGGGCGGCTACAGATTCGCTCGGAAGTACTACGGCAACTTGCGTTGGTCGCCTGATGGCACGCGCCTTGCCTTCACTGAGGAAGGGTCGCAAACGTTGTTTGTAGCTTCGAGCGGCTCCGCGCCAATAGCGATTGCCAATGGCTTATCGGTTGAGTTCCCGCCCGCCTGGTCGCCTGATGGCTCACAGATCGCTTTTGCGATGAGTGGCGTGCCGTCAGCTGACCCGAACAATTTTACCTACACTATCATGGCGGCTGCGCCTACAGGCGGACCAGCAGCAACAATTGGGCAAATTGAGTTCGGTGTCGGCTGCGGTGGCGGCGGTTTCGGCCCAGCGCTCATGAATTATTTCCGTCAAGCCGGCTACAATGGCAGCGAAGTCATCCTCAAGTGGACGCCGAACGGCTTTTTGCACACCATGCGCTGCGATGGCACGGGCTTAGCGCTGACAGCCTTCAATGGCACGCGCTTGTGGTCGTTACCGAACGTCTCGCGGGTACGCTTCTCGCCGGATGGCTTTCGTGCGGTCGGCATTGCCCAGAGCCTTGATTTTCGTCGCGGCTCCGAGCCCGTCCTGATCGATCTGACGAGCGCGGCAGTGGCGCCGCTCGGCGGCGCACCTTCCGCCGATCAAGTCGGCTGGAGCAGCGACGCCAGCACGATTTTCATAGCCGTACGCCAACTCATTCAGCAAGCTACAGTCAATCCGAGCGCGCCGCTCGCCGCTTCATTCTTCGCACTAGATGGCCAGAGCTATCGTCTGAACCTACTCGCCATGCCTGTCACAGGCGGGCCAACTCAGCTCGTTTATGAGAGCGAAGGCTACGCCATCGCTGCAATCACGCCTTCACCGACGACTTCACTGATCGCCTTCAGCATTGTCGAGTCTGAAGCGGCCTTGATCGGTCGGATCAACGCCAATGACAGCTATCAGAATGTGCTGAATGCGGCGCCGCGTGTGAAGATCGGCGTTGCGGCGCTGCCACTTGGCACACCAGGCTATCCGTACGTGATCGGCGCCGACGGCGGCCCGCCTGCCTTCAGCAGCGCCGCTTCCTTCACAGCGATCCCTGCACCTTTGATGACGGCGCCTGTGATGCCGCCTTCAGGGCCGCCTCTCAGCGTGCCCACAGCCCGCCCTGCCGCCCCGACGGCTGTGCCCGCTTTGCGCGCCAGCGACGGCAACAATCCGCTTGGCTTGGCGATCGGCGGCCGCGCTGTGGTGCCGTCTGGCGCGCCTGTCATCGTGCGCAGCTCGCCGCGCTACTTGGCTGATCGCAGCAACGCGATTGGCATTTTGCGCCCGAACGAACTGGTGCGCATCCTTGCTGGCCCGATCTTTGCCGATAATCTGCGCTGGTGGCAGGTACAACGCGAGATCGACAACTTCGGCGGCTGGGTTGTCGACCAGTACATCGACGCTAACGGCAAACTGGAGACCAACTTACAGCCGCTGCGCTAGCGGCATCTAAGCTTGAGCCTGCGCTTCAGGGACACCTGAGGCGCATTTTTGCCTTTTGTGCAATCTGACAAACTTTTCACTCAAGGGCTTGACAAAGCTATCAATCTCATCTAAATTGATTGCGTATCCTGAATGGCATTAGCGAATTTGATAGCATATGTTGCTCGTCCAACACCTGACTTCACGCGCTGAGATGTATCTGCCGCTGTGTATGTGTGCGGCGATGTGTTGCCGTGCGAAGGTCGAGGTGTAGGACGCCTAATGCCATCTTGTGCGCTACGCTGCCTATGCCTCGACGCCTGTCGAGGCTTTTTGTTGCCTAGCGCACGCCAACAGAAAGGAGCTTGCCTATGGATGCATCGTGTTGTAGCCTGAGGCGCTATTCTGCAGTCAAGTTGGTTCGTCCAGTTCGTTCAGTCAGTCTAATCAGATGAAGTGAGGGGAAAATTCTATGGCCTTCCGTCGTTTTCTGACGCTTCTCGCCTTGGCGGCTGTAATCGTGAGCGGCTTTGCCGCGCCTGCTCTGCGCGTCCGCGCCGATCTGCCTGAGAGCGCCGTGGTCAGCACAGAATGGCTGGCAGCGCGCCTTGAGGATCCAAAGGTGCGCGTGGTTGAGGTGAGCGTGGTGCCGGGCGTCTATGAGCGCGGCCACATCCCAGGCGCCGTCAATTTCGTGTGGCACACTGATCTGGTCGATCCTGTCATCCGCGATATCGCCTCACCTGAGGCCTTCCAGAAGTTGGCGCGCGCTGCCGGCATCAATGAGGATACCACTGTGGTGCTGTACGGCGATAACAACAACTGGTTTGCCGCATGGGGCGCTTGGATTTTCACGATCTACGGGCATGAGGACGTGCGCCTGCTAGATGGCGGACGCGCCAAGTGGGAACGCGAGAATCGCCCGCTCTCGACGCGTCAACCGAGCCATCCTGAAGGTAACTTCACTGCCAAGCCTGCGCGCCGCGATATCCGCGCCTTCCTGCCCGATGTGCTGGCTGTGGTCAAGGGCGAGGCTGAAGGCGTGATCGTGGACATTCGCTCTCCAGCTGAGTACGAGGGCCGAATCTTCGCGCCCGAAGGCTTCCAGGAGCTAGCCATCCGCGCTGGTCATATCCCAACGGCGGTGAACGTGCCCTGGGGACGCGCCGTGAACGAAGATGGCACCTTCAAGTCGGTTGAGGAGCTGCGCCAACTCTACGCTTCGGTCGGCGTCGATGGGAGCAAGAAGGTGTACGTCTATTGCCGCATTGGCGAGCGCTCTAGCCACACTTGGTTCGTCCTGAGCAAGATTTTG
>RFIM01000234.1 GCA_003695215.1 Chloroflexota bacterium | reverse complement strand
CGCCCACGAGCATAGCGATGACACACGCGCTCAAAATAATGCGCAAGAAGCCTGATCGCATAAGTCTTTCCCTTTCGCGTGAAGGCACTCTGCCTGAACTGGTGTGAGTGTACTTGCAGAGCGCCCTCTGGTCAAGTTCAGCGCGCCAAGTCCTGCCCGACGATCAGTTTGATATCGATGCCGATCGGCGCGTCGGTCTGGATGCGGATCGCCGTGCCATCTAAGCCTAGAACCTGCGCTAAGTAGCGCGCTGTCTCCATTTTGCCCGTGTAGACGTGAATTTCCGTCTTCGGATACGGAAAATCGCTCTTGAGCGTGCCGATCTCGACCACGTTGAAGCCTTCGCCGATCAGCCGATCGCGCGTGCGCGCCGCCAAACCGTCCACGAGCGCGCCATTCTCGACGTAAATGCGCGCATTCTCAGCCGCGATAGGCGAGCCTGCAGGCGCGCCCGCACCTGAATCAAATAGCCGCACGACTAAAGCGAAAACCTCTTCGGCGATCGGCGAAAGCACCTGCTCGCCGCTGGGCAAAGTGCTGTAGAGCAGCTGCCCGCCTTCGCCTTGGCGCTTGATCGTCAGCACTGCTGACTTGATATCGGTGATCTCTTGAGCCAAATTCGCCAACGCCAGCACTTCCTCAAAGGTCAGGTCAGTGCGGATGTTCGCGGCAAGCGCATCCCAGATAGCGCCTGCCTTGCCGATCAGCGCTGCCACGCCGCCTAAACTGAGCGCCCGTTCGCGCACAGCGCGGATGACTTCCTGTTGACGCAAGGCGCGCCCGAAATCATCGCCGGCGTTATGGCGCACACGCGCATATTGCAACAGCCGCGTCGAATCGAGCGCCTGGCAGCCGGGCTGAAACTCGACCGTGATCACGCCATAGGTCTCATAGTCAGGATACTGATCGTCGTAAATGCGCTCTTGCGGGCACACAGTGACTTCGCCAAGCGCGTCGATGACCGTGCGGAAGGCTTCGAAGTTGATCAGCACATAGCGATGGATCGGGATGCCCAGCAGCGCCTCAACTGTGCGCACAGCCAGCTTCGGTCCGCCGCCATCAGGCGGGTAGTTGAGCTGATCGCCGATGAAGTTGGCCGCGTTGATCCGATTGGGCGAGAGCGGCGGGCTGATATCGGGAATCTTGACCCAGACATCGCGCGGAATCGAGAGCATGGCAGCTGTCTTGCGGATCGGATCGACGCTCAAGACGATGATCGTGTCTGTGCGGAACGGCCCAGTCTCGTTAGGGCGCTGATCCACGCCGAGCAACAGGATCGTCAAACGCTTTGGATCCGTCCAGACAGGGATAGCGCTACCATCCGCGGGCGCTTCAGCCACAGGCGCGTCGAGCGCGGTTGGCTGCGCTTCAGGCGCAGCAGCTGAGGCGATCGGCGTGCTCGCCAAAAGCGGCACAGGCGTCGGCCTGGGCGCGCCTAGCTGTGGCGGCGGCGGCAGCTCGATAGGCGATTGCAGCACGATTTGGCGCACGCCGAGATATGTGCCAGCGGCAGCGAGGGCGGTCACGAGTGCGGCCAGAAGCACGATCAGCAGGACGAAAAGCGGCGAGATGCGCATGCTCAGTCATTCTCCTTGCCACGTGAAGCTATGAATGGCACTCCACGGGCTGATGATCAAATAGCTGCCATCGGCTTGCTCGCGCGCCACGCCGATCTGCCAGTTGATCAGATGCGCAGCGCCGCTCGGCGGAGCTAGGGCTATTGGCAAGCGGAAAGTCGTGGCGCGCGTGGCATGTTGCCAAGTCTGTTGGCGCGTCATGTCCGACCAGACGATCAGATAGAACTCATCAGGCTGTAGCAAGGCCACAGGCAGCCAGATCAGCTGTGCGATGCCGCTGACAACGGCGCCCTGCGCAGGCGAGACGATGCGCGGCGCGCCATAAGGCGGCGTGGGCGTGGCTGTCTCCAAGCCGCTGCGCGTCGGCGTGATGGTCGGCGTGGGCGTTGGGCCAGGCACCTTGAGCGCTTGACCGACGACCACAATCGGGCGGCAGCCTTGCGCGCCTATCGGCTTGGTCAGATCGCAGCCTGTGCAATTAATGACAGTTGGCGGATTCATGGCGCAGATTTCGCGGAGCGTGGCGCCGCTATTCAGCTGGACTGTGGTGATATTCTCGCCTTCGCGCACGATATAAGTCGCCTCGGCGAAGATGCGCTGAGCTAGATCGGGCAATTCACGGGCCACGACAGTCTGCGTCGCTTCATAGCCGAGCGGCGTCGGCGTGGCTGTGGGCAGCGGGATGCAATAGGTGTTACCTGCCTGAATGTTGTTGGAGCCAACGGGCAGTCCATTCAGCTCGCGCATGGCAGCAAGCAGGGCAGGCGAGGCTTCTCGGTACAGGCCGCTGCGCGCCAACAAGCCATAGAGCGTATCGCCAGGGCGCGCCACAAGGCAGGGCGCTTGCGGCGTCGGCGTGGGCGGCACGACGTTAACCTGGACGGTCGGTCGCGCGGGCGGCGTGGCCGTGAGCATCGGGCGAATAGGCGGCGCAGGCTCAGGCGGCGTAGCCGAGAGCGTCGGCGAAGGCGCCTGAGAAGGTGTCGGGCTGATGGTCGGCGCTAGCGTCGGCTGCGGTAGCGCCTCGTTTTGGCAAGCAGCAGTTAAGAGCAGCGCAGCAGGAAGCGCCACAAGGCGCAGCACAAGTTTACAAAGGAACATAGGCATTCTCAGCGGCGACTCTGCCACATGAAGGTTCGCACTTCGGTCTGGCGTGCGCTAGGGATGACGGTATTGCCATCGCGCAGCTCAGCAATGGTGACTTGCCAGGCGAAAGTGTGGCGTCTGCCGTCAGTTGGCTGCCATTCAGCAGGCAGGGTGAAGAACTGCTCGCGTGTGGTCAAGTTATAGGTGATGTTTGCTGTGCGATTGACCACAGTCACTAGGAAGACTTCGCCGACTCCGAGCTGACCAGTGGCTGTCCAGCGCAGCGTCGGCAATTCGAAGGCGTCGAAGAGCATGTTATTGCTAGGCGAGAGGCTGAAGGGCGCGTTGACAGTCGGCGTGGCGCTTGGCGTGGGCGTCTCGCTGCCGCTCGGCGTTGGCGGGATAGTCGGTGTGGGCGTGGGCGCAGGGACGCGTAAGCGTTGCCCTTCGTAGACCATGACGCGGCACGAGGCGCCGCCACCGACTTGCCCGAAATCGCAGCCTTCGAACAGGACTTCAGGATTCAAGTTGCTCAAGATGCTCATCGTGATGCCGCGCTCCAGTACGATGCTCAGCGCGGTCTCGCCGCGCTTGACGGTATACCACATGATGCCTGGCGGCAAAGTCGGCTCGATGCGCGCTGCGGCAAGCGGATCGGCTGCTTCAGGGTCGGCGTTAGGCTGACCTGGCACAGTCGGGCGCGGAATCTCGATCTCCTGCCCAACCTGTAGCTGAGCAGGGCTGCTGAGGTTGTTGCGGCGCAAGATGACCTCGATAATGGCCGCATCGCGATGACCGCAACGTAGCGCCATAGCGTAGAGCGTATCGCCGGGCGCAGCTTTCTGGATACACGGGCCGAGTGTCGGCGTCGGCGTGCGCGTTGGCGGCATCGGCGTGACGGTCGGGATGTTCAGCGTCGGCACCACTAGCGGGCGCGTGTTGGTCGGAGGCGGCGCCAAGCGCGTTGCCTCAGGCAGGCCTAGAGCGAAGGTCGGCGAGGCGAGCGGCGCAAGCGGCGGCTCGGTCGGCAGGATCGGGATTGGCAAGGGCGTGATCAGACTGCTCACATCCGTGCCAGGCAGCGGCGTCGGCGTGATGGTCGGCGTGAGCGATGGCGTCAGCGTTGGCGGCACTTCGGTCGGCGTGGCGCTCAGCAACGCGGCAATGCGCTGTGTCTCCTGCTGCTGCAGCCAGGCGAACAGGCCGAATCCGAGCAGGAGTAAGGCGATCAGCGCGCCGAGCAGCGCAAATGGCAAGGGCGAGAGCTGCAGAGCGCCTTCGTACAAATCCGCCTCGCCTTCTTCAGCGTTGGCAGGCCTTGGCGTTGTAGCGCGCACTGGCTGATGGCGCGGCATTGGCCTGGTCTGAGTGGGCGTCACTGCCACGGGCGTGCCGCGCAGCGCAGCGCCACAGACGCTGCAGCGCAGCGCTTCCAGCGGTTGCTTGGCGGCGCAGATCGGGCAGACTTGCAAAGGCGCGTGCGTTCGTCTCATCACACAGCCATTATAACAGACCTAGTCAAGGGCATCGGCGCGTCAGCTGATCTGCAGGGCAAGAGCAGAGGTGAAGGCGCGCTAGAGCGCAACCTGCGCGGCTTGTCGTGCGTATGGCGTGATATAATTTGAGTGTAGCGAGAGTCACGGGACATGTGGGTTGTCGTTGCAGCAGCTGTCGCGGTTAGTTTGAGCCTCGCCTTCTGGCAGCAAATTCTGAACTGGGCTAATCGGACGTTGGCGGAGTGGCTCGGGCGTCTGTTCGGCGAGGACGTGCGCGAAGCGTTTGTTTTATTGTTGGCAGCAGCCGATCGGCTGAACGTGGCTGCGCAGCGCGCCTTGCGCTTGCTCCAGCAACGGATCGTGCGTGCGCGCGTCCTGTTTCGGCGCTCGCAGGAAGGTCGGCTGCATGAGAAAGTGGTGCAGGCAGAATTCCAGCAGCCTGATGGTCGGATCGTGCCGATGGAAGCGGCTGAAGTGGTGCCATGGCACGAGCTGCCCGATGAAGTGCGCGAGAAATTCATTCGCCGCCAATCAGCACAAGTGGCCATTGAATTGCGGCTGAAGGAGTGAACAGATGAGCAATCAAACCTCGGCGGAACAGCCACAAGGCTGCTTGATGAGCTTGATCAACTTCTTGGTGCGCGGGCTGATGCGCCTGTTCGGCATGGGCACGCGCGGCCTCCGCGCTAGCGTCATGCCTGCAGATGAGACCTATAAGGCCTACGTGGACGCTTGGGTCTCAGAGCGGATTGCGACGTGGCTGCACCAGACTCGGGCTGAGATCAACGCGGAAGAGGCTGCGAAGGTGTTGAATGGCGAAGGCGCGCACCTTCACGAGGTGCGGCGGCTGATCTATGAGACGCTGATTGACGCCAAAGTGACTTTCTTTCAGCGCGATGGCAAGCAGTACCTTGAGGTGGAAGCTTACATGGCGCCGCGCCAATACAACGGCAAGCAGCCGCACATCCTGCGTTGGCGCGCCGAGCGCGAGATCGCCTGGCAGGATATTCCTAACGATGTGCGCGAGCGCCTGATTCGCCTGCGCGAGCCTGTCACCTTAGGCTATAACGTGCCGCAGTGAGGTCACGCTGATGCTACCATTGCTCACGCTGGGCTTGGCGGTTGTGGGCACGCTGATCTTTTGGTCGGCCGTGCAAAACTGGCTGGCCGATCTGCTGCAGCGCGCCAAAGCGCGCTTTGGCGCGCTGGCGGAGACGCTGCTCTCAGCGCTGGTCTTCATCGATCGCCTCGTGGTCAACGGCAGGCGCATCATCGCCCTGACGGCACGAGCTATTTTCAGCGGGCCTGAGGCTGAAGCGCCGCTGAGCGTCGAGGAGATGCGTGAGATCGCGCCTGAGAGCCTGCCCGCTGAGATTCGCGCGCGCCTTGAGCGCGGCGAAACGCTTGAATACGAACTCGCGCTCAGCAATATGAGACTGGTGGAGAAGCCTAAGCCGAATGTCACCTATCGCGTGGTCGTCCGACGGGCGGACGAAACCTGAGGCGTTGCCAGCACAGTCGGAGCGCGCCGCTGAAGTGCTCAGCGAGCGCTTGGCGCTCTTTGTGCCTGAGCAGCCGCGCCGTCGCCTGGCCGATCTCGTGCTGAGCGCCGAGACCGAGCGCGCTTTGCAGGTCGCGCTCGCCAAGATTCAGCATCACACACTGCTCTACCAAACATGGGGACTGGCTGAGATTCATCCTGAAGGGCGCGGCGCTGCGATCAACTTGTATGGCGCTTCAGGCACGGGCAAAAGCTTCGCAGCCGAGGCGATTGCGCAGCATTTGGGCAAGCTGATCATCCGCGTGGACTATGCGCAGCTTGAATCGCGCTATGTTGGCGATACGCCAAAGAATATCGTGGCGGCTTTTGAGGCAGCGCGTGCGCACCAGGCTGTGCTGTTCTTTGATGAGGCGGATTCGGTGCTGAGCGTGCGCGTCACTAACATCACCCAAGCGGCTGATTACGGCGTGAATATCTCGCGCTCAACCTTGCTGCTGCAGCTGGACGCCTTTGAAGGTGTGGTCATTTTCGCCACGAATCTGGCGCGCAACTACGATCCTGCCTTTGTGCGGCGCATTTTGGCGCACGTGCCGTTCACCTTGCCGGATGAGGCAGCGCTAGTGCGCTTGTGGCGCTATCACCTGCCACAAAAGTTGCCGCGCAGCCCTGAGGCGACGCCTGAGGCATTGGCGGCGCTGAGCCTGGGCTTGAGCGGCGGCGACATTTTGAATTGCGTGTTGTTGGCGGCCTCAGAGGCGGCGCTGCGCGGCGCGCCTGCGGTCAGTTTGGCCGATTTCACTGCAGCCATAGCGCAAGTGCGCCGTGCCAAAGTCGAGATCGGCCAAGGTGGTGCCTTGCCTTAAGAAGTGACGCGCTTGGTAGCTGCGCCGCGATAAGGGCGTGGGCCGTACTGATCCATGATAATACGCCGCAGGCTCTCATAGTTGCCTGCGGCTTCCTGCACGCGCCGAAAGAGTTCCATGAAGCCATGCGGCTTGACGAGGAAGATATCCGTGCCGATGCTGAAAGCTTCGTCGATCAGCTCGCGATGATCGTGCATGGTCGCCATGATTAGGAGCGACTCAGGATGCATGGCGCGCAGCTTCGGGATGATCTCCACGCCGCGTGCATCAGGCAGTTGGTGATCCACGAGCGCCAAAGTCAGCTTCTCAACGGATTCAGCGAAGGCGAGCGCCTGTGCACCTGACTCGGCGCCGTGTACTTCGAAGCCTGCCATCTGCATCAAGCGCACCATAAATTCGCGGTTGGCAAGCTCATCATCGGCAACGATGGCGTATTTGACGGTCACAATGGCACTTCCCGTTGTAATAGACTAGGGGCTGTACTTGTTCAGCATGCCCAGAAAATCCTCGACGCCAAAAGGCTTAGAGAGATAGTCTGTACAGCCGGCAGCTAAGCAGCGCTCGCGATCGCCGACCATAGCGTAAGCAGTCAGGGCGATGATAGGCACTTGCAGGCCTGCCTCGCGGATGCGCCGCACCAACTCCACGCCGCTGAGCTTGCCCGCCAACTCGATGTCCATGAAGACCAGATCGAATTCTCGGTTCAGGATGTGCGGGCAGGCCTCTTCGCCATCACTATAGATCGAGAGCGCATGTGGCGTCATGCTGATGATCCGCTGCACAAGCGCCACATTGGCTGCATTATCCTCGAGATAGGCGATTCGCATATCACGTCGCGCTCACTTGGTCAGCCTGTGCCTGTGTTTCAGCTTGCGCCATGGGCAGCGTGAAATAAAAGGTGCTTCCGACGCCGACTTCGCTCTCCAGCCAGATGCGCCCTTGCATCAAGCGCAACAGATGGCGCGTGATCGTCAAGCCCAAGCCTGAGCCTGTGTTGCCTTGCCTTCTGCCGCTGGCGCCTTGCTTGAACTCCTCAAAGATCGTCTCTTGATCCTCAGGCGCAATGCCGATGCCTGTATCTCTGACCCAGAACAGCACCTCGCCATTGGGCTGCGGGCGTGCGCCGAAAGTGATGCTGCCCTGATTGGTGAACTTGACGGCATTGCTAGTCAGGTTGAGCAGCACTTGCTGGATGCGCAGCGGATCGCCCATGACTTCGGGCAGGCCTTCAGGCGGCAAATCGAAGGCCAGGGTGATTGGCTTGTTGCCAATCAGGCTGGCTGCAGTGGCCCTGACGGTGTTGAAGATCGGCTCAAGCGAGACATTCTCAATGATCACGTCCAGGCGGCCTGCGTCAATCTTGGCGAGATCGAGGATGTCGTTGATCAGCTGCAGCAAAGTGCGCCCGCTGTTGTAGATCAGCTGAATGTCGTTGCGGTACGGCTCGGGCAGCGGCACATTCTGATACATCATCGGATATTTCAGCATAGTCTCGCTGAAGCCGATGATGGCATTGAGCGGCGTGCGCAACTCGTGGCTCATGTTGGCGAGGAACTGACCGCGGAAGTTTTTCGCCTCCGCTTCAGCGGCGCGCGCCGCTTCCAGCGCCACGTTGGCCTGCTTCAGCTCATCCGAGAGCGCTTTTTGGCGCATATAGCTGCGCTGCAGCTCTTCTTGTGAGTCGAAGAGCTGATCCTTGAGTTGGCGCTCTTTCTGGTAGCTGCGCAACGACCACTCGGTAATGCTGTACATCTCAGTGGTGAACTGCACTGCAATGCCGACGGTGAAGATCATCAGCAGGATCGCGGCGAGCTGAATGTTGCTGACTACAAAAACAGGCTGCCCAAGATTTGGCACGATCAGCGCGATGGCGATGCCAATGCCCAGCCCGAGCAACGCCGCTGTGAATGGCATCAGCAAGCTGACCGCTAGGGCGACGCAAGGCAAAATCAGCGCTGCCAGATGCATCGCTTGACGCCCTGCATTGGAGACATCTGAGTACAGCAGCAAGGCTGAAGCCAGGTACAAGCCGCCTGCAAAAGACCAAACTGCGATCTTGTAGCGATCGCGGTTGAGGAAAAATGATGTAAGTGCGCAACCGATCAAGATGACCGCGCCTGCCACGAGCAAGTCGCCGAGGCGCGCCAAGCCCGACGACGTCGAGATGATCAGCAGCACCCAAAATAGCAGCAGGACGATCCCGACCGTGATCTTCCAGAGCAGCGCAAGCCGCTCAGCGCGCACTTGATTGGCGAAGGCGCTCAGGTTCTCGCCTTGCGAAGGCGCTGAAACAGGTGAGGAAGCCATCTCAAACGCTCTCTTAACAACAATTAATCACAAAAACGTGCTTGATTAACAGTATAACAAGTCTCGCCTTGAGTCAGGGAATGAATTTGTGAATTTTGGGTAAGGATTGTTATGCAATCGCACAAAAGCGTGCCTAGCTGAGCAGCAGCGCTAGGGCGAACGCCAGGCCGAAGATCAGCGCGAGATAGGCGAGCACTTGCCAAAAACGCCGATTGGCCCACCAGGCGCCCTGAGCCAGCTGCGCTGCAAAGTAGGCCTCGCGCTGTAGGATTTGCCACGCCAAATCAGCATAAGGCAGTTCGCCGCGCTCGTGGACGCGCCGCAAGAGCGCCTCGCGCTCGCGCTCATCCTCAACGGCGCAGGCCAAAAGCCACCATTCATAAGGCGTTTGAGCGCGCTCGCGCAGCAGGCGTTCCACTTGAGACCTATCGCCTTCGAATAAGGCGCGCGTGGCGCGCTCCTGCTCAGGAGTCATGGCGCTTTGATTCGGACGGCGCTTGCTGTGCAGTGCTGGGCAAAACCAATGGCAAAGTGCTGGTACGGCGGGCTACATTCTGCACTTCTTTGAAAAACTGTATTCGATCCGCGTCGGGCTGCGCTTCTAGCGTCTCAAGCGTCGGCGCTGTGCGCTGAGTCTCAGCAGGCGTTTTAGGCGCTTGCGGAAACAGCTCCGCGTAAAAGCGCAGCACAAGCGTGTTGTTGCTCGGCGCGCCAAAAGCAATTTCATCGCCGCTGTGCAATGAAACAGGCAGATTCGGCACTAAGCGGCGTCCATTCAGGTAGATGCCGTGCGGCGCGCCGCGATCTGTCAGGCGGTAGCCGTCCAGCGCTGGCTCAATACAGCATAGTGCCTTCTTGCCCAGCAATTGCGGCAACTTGCGCAAGGGAAAAACCTTGCCGTTGTGGCGCGGCAGGCCTATCAAGACAACCAGGCGCGCAGGCAGATCAGCTGGCTGAGATGACGCCGAAAAACGCCATGGCAAACGTCTGAGCAGCCAGTAGGCAAAGCCAGCTGCGCCTACGCCGTATAGCGCAGCGCGCACAATGACGAGATCGGCTTGCCTGTGCAATGCCATGCCTGCTATGAAGCACACCAGGGCGATTCCAAATGCGATCATGGTATCTCCAAGCGCACAATCAGTTGGAAGTCAGGGCGATTCGGGCTAGCGCCAAAGGAGATCACGTTATCTTCAGCCAGGGCAATAGCGCGATCAGGCGCCAAGCGACGATTGTCCACGAACATCGGCACGCCGCTCTCAGGATGCAAACGAACGCGCCAGATGCCATCTTGCTCGGTGAAAATAGCTTGGCGGCGCGAGATGGCGCGCGCTTTGTTGCGCGGCAAGGCGTCGCTCAGATCGAGATTCGGCTGCTGATCGCCGAGCGCGCTATCGCGGCGGCCTAAAACGCAAGGCGAGTCTTCCACAATCAATGGCGGATGCGCGCCGCGTGGCGAGATCAAGCACAGCCGTACGCGGCGGGCTACAGGCGTCAGCGGCATCACGCCAATCAGATCGCCGCTTCTCAGGCCTAGCTCACGCGGGCGGCGTTCGAAGTCAATGAGCGTCTGCCCGACTGCCAACATGACCTGTTTCGGCGTCAAGTGGGCCAAGTTGGCGCTGAGCGGCAACAAATGCGGCACAAGCTGCGCGATCGGCACGTCATCCGAGATGATCAGGTGATCGCCTGTATCGGGCAGCGCCGTGAAGATGACGCCCGTCTTGTTGGCCAGCGTAGCCGCATTTTGCACAGGTGTGAAGCGCCGTGCGAGCACGATCAGCCAGTCGCCGTTGCGCGCACCGAGATCGTGCAAAGTTGCAGTACCGATCTCAGCTGTATGTGCCACGATCAGCATGCTGCGCTGCAGCGATTCGGCACGCAAGCGCGCATCTAAGCGCAGCAGGCGCGGCAAAGCGCTGCTGAGCGGCTCAGAGTCCACTACCTGCACGGCGAACGCTTCTGAATGCGGCAAGAGGAGCGACAGACTGAGCGCGGACACTGCAGTCAGAGCGCGAGCAGATCGATCAGGTGGCGCAGAGCGTTGTTGGCGTCGATAGGCTGCGCAGCAAGCTGATTGGCATTGGCAAGATCTTCTTCCAGCAGCCAATAGCCTTGCGCAGCGCGTATGAGCATGATCGTCTGCGTCTCAGCTTGGAAGGTGCCGTTTTGCTCGTGCAGGCGAATGCAGACGACCACGATTTGGTGCCTCTCATCCAGCACGTATAGCAAGAAAGATTCAGGATAGCCCAGCGTCCGCAAGAGGTCATGCGCTGCTCGATCGCCTGCTTGAGCGCGCAATTGCTCAGCGCGCGCTAACACAGCCTTAGGGATAAAAAAAGCAGCGCCTTCAGGCGCGCCGAGCGTGGTGGCATTCAGCAGCGTGGTCAATCGGGCTGAGAGCGCGACGTTGCTCTCGATCAACTCAAAGCGTTCCACATTCGACGCGGATCGGTCGTGCAGCACGAGCTGTTCAGGCTGATGGTAGCACCAAAAGCGTTCAGGTGTGCCGCGCGGCTGATGGCTAATGCCAAGCGCGACGCTGAAAGTGACACCAGCGGTCACGAGGCGCACTAGATCAGCGATGAAGACGGGCGAGTTGTCCTCGAGCTTAGCCAAGCCGCGCGCCATCAACGAGTCAGCAGCGGCAGCGGCGCGGCGTTCGTCAAAGTCAGTCGGTATGGCAAAGCCGCCCACTTCGGTTAAACCATAAAGTCTCATAACGAAAGCCAGCTCATCTTGACCCAGATCCACGGAGCTGATAATGGCTCGCTCAGTCACGCTGAATTCTCCGATAGGCTTTGCCACACTCATCTCGCACTCATTATAGCATTATGGCTGAAAATTGATTCAGCCTCTGCCTTCAGCGTAGCCGATAGATTTATCGGCTTCGATGCGCACAGCAACCAGGCGCGCTTCTGCAGTGCGCTTGGCGCCATCATGCACGTAGCAGAAGATGGTCGCTTTGCGGCCTGCCAGCGCCTCGACTCGTGCCCGCAGCGTGATCGGCTGCATCAGCGGCGTCGGCGCCAAAAAGCTCACATTCAAGTTGGCTGTCACGTAGCTGATGGCAGGCGCCGAGCCGAACGGCCGCCCTTCTTGAAGATAGGTGTAAGCAATCGCTGCCCAGACCGAATGGCAATCGCACAGCGAAGCGATCAAGCCGCCGTGCAGGACGTTCGGGAAGCCCGCATTGTGGTAGGGCTGCGCCGTGAAGCTGGCATATGCCTCGTCGTTCTCGGCATCCCAGTAGCTTTTGATGTGTAAGCCGCGCCGATTGGCAGGCCCGCAGCCATAACAAGTGGCGTTCTGCCAGACGTCTTGCAGCGCGGCATCAGGTGGATAATCGATTAGCTGCATAAAGCCCTCGCTTTCTCTACCATACCGTAAAAGTATAGGCATTGCAAAGTGTGTTTTTACTTCAGGTTGCTTCAGTCGGCTTTGGGCAGTCTGTGAGGGCGTTTGATCGCCTCAAGGTGGGATGAGGCTCAGAGGCAAGTTGAGGAAAGAGGCTCCAGCTTTTGCAGAATATGCCTTTTTGATGTATCAACAAGTCCTTGCATGCAAAGGATGATGCACATGCGCTCTAGAGATCGTTTCGCAGGCTTTTTTGTGCTATTAGCAGCTGTGCTGATTGTGCTGTTGCCTATCGCATGGCTTTATTACAGTGCGCTACAGCACATGGCGCTCAACAGTGACGATCTGCGGCGTGTGCCAGGCTTTCTTGGCACGGGCGCCAGCCGCGCCGCTGACCTCTCGCTCTTGGCGTACCTTCTGTTGCT
>RFIM01000027.1 GCA_003695215.1 Chloroflexota bacterium | reverse complement strand
GAGCGTGTGAATCAGCTCAAAGGAATCGCAAGCGGCATCAGGCACGCGGTAGATGGCATACGCCTGTGGATTTAGGTGCGGCTCTTCTTTCAGCGCCTGCGCCAGGCTGATAGGCTCAGTTGGAATGCCGACGGACTCGCAGCCTTTCAGCCAAAGCGGAATGTAGCTTGGATCGTCGGGCGGAAAGGCGACGAACCAACCGCCTGTATCCTCGATCGTGTGTGGCGCGATGCGGCGCACAATCCAGTTCTCTTCAATGCACTCCCGCGCCGACTCAGGATCGCGCACGGCATAGCGACCGCCTGAGTGCAGCAAGCCATGATAGCGCCCTGAAGTGCCCGTGGCCACATCGTTTTGTTCGGCGAGGATGACGCGCAAGCCGCGCTGTGCCAGATCAAAGAGCACGCCTGCGCCTGTTGCGCCGCCGCCAATCACCAAAACATCGCAGTCGAGTGAGGTTTCTGCTTGCATGGGCCACGTCCATCACAAATGTTCAGCTTATTCACAAATTATAGCCTAGACAGCCGCAGGTACACAAGCATATGTGTGCCGCAAAGCGCCAATTGGTGCCTTTCTTCCCAGATAGGCGATCTGCGCTAAACTTACAGCGCGATTCTTTTTAGAAAGAAGGTCAGGCATGACTACGGCGCCAATGCGCGCAGGCATCATTGGGCTGGGCATCGGGGCGGCACATGCCAAAGGTTTTCTACGCTCGCCACACACAGAGTTAGTGGCATTATGCGACGCCAATGCCGAGCGCTTAGCGGCGCGCGCTGTTGAGTATAACATTCCCGCTGAGATGTGCTTCACGGATTACCGCGCCATGCTGGCTGAGGCAAACCTGGATGTAGTGAGCGTCTGTTTGCCAAACGCGCTACATGCCGAAGTGAGCATTGCCGCGCTAGAGGCAGGCGCGCACGTGCTGTGCGAGAAGCCGCTGGCCACAACGCTTGAGGAGGCGCTCGCTATGCAGCGCGCCGCTGAGCTTCAGCAACGCCGTCTGATGGTCGCCTACAATCATCGCTACCGCGCCGACTTAGCTTGGATTCGGCAGATGTTGCGCCAAGGTGCGCTCGGCAAGGTCTATAACGTCTATGCGTGGTGGCGGCGCGAGTCGGGCATACCGAGCAGCGGCTGGTTCAGCCAAAAGCGGCTCTCGGGCGGCGGCGCCATGATTGACATCGGCATCCACATGCTGGACATGGCCTTATGGCTGCTGGACTTTCCGCGCGTCGAGACGGTCAGCGGGCAAGTGACAGCGCACTTTGGCACGCGCGGCTTGAAGACGTGGAGCCAGGCGCGCTGGGCCAATGACAGCACCGCTGAGCCCTTTGATGTCGATGATGGCGCGGTCGGCTTTTTGCGCTGCGAAGGCGATTTGAGCATACATCTGCATGCTTCTTGGGCAGAACATCGCGCGCCACGCGAGGATATCATCCATCTGGAGCTGAATGGCACTGAAGGCACAACCGTCTTACATGTTGTCAACTACGTGCGCGACGGCACTTTGCAATTCTACACCCAGTTGGCAGGTCAGCCTGTGGCGGTTGCACCGAACGTGCGCTGGGAAGGGCTTTATGGGCATGAAGCGCTGATCGTCGAGAGCATGGCGGCGCTAGTCAATCAGCAGCCTGCGCCATCGGATGTCAGGCATGGCGTGATCGGCGTGCAAATTTTGGAAGCGCTTTATCGCTCTAGCCAGCTGCGGCGTGAAGTGGCCCTAGAGTAGTTTTCAAAGCCAGGAATGTGCTAGAATATACAGTCAGCTTCACCTGATCAGAAGGTATTGCGCCTGTGCTGTATCCATCACATACGGATTCGCGCCCGCCTTTAAAACGCCGCCCTTTCTGGCGCGATTTGGGCGAAATTGCACTCTTGATCGCCATCATCTACACCTTCGTCAACTTGACTACTGCCCGCGCCGTGGTCGAAGGCAGCAGTATGCGCCCAAACTTTGAGACAGGGCAGCTGGTCATCGTCAACCGCTTCGCTTACTTCTTCAGCAGCCCGCAGCGCGGCGACGTGATCGTGCTGCACAATCCGCGCAACGGCAAGGAAGATTTCATCAAGCGCGTCATCGGCTTGCCCGGCGAGTACGTCCAGTTGATCGAAGGACGCGTCTACATCAATGGAGTCTTGCTGGAAGAGCCGTACATCGAGCGCTTCTGCACTAGCTGCAATGGCACTTGGCAGCTCGGCGAGGATGAGTACTTCGTGCTTGGGGATAATCGCCCTAGCAGCCATGATAGCCATGCCTTCGGCCCGATCAAGCGCAGCCTGATCGTCGGTCAGGCTTGGGTGCGCTACTGGCCGCTGACCGACGTCGCCATTATTGAGCATCCCAACTATGCGCCGATCCCTAAAGACTTCACGCCGCCGCCGCCCACGCCAACACGCACGCCTGCGCCTTACACGCCCGCGCCTATCGACGAGCGCGAGTTCGATTCCTTCAACGGCATTTGAGTATGCGCCAAACCTCTGAGAGCAGCTTGAGTGCGCAGCCGCGCCTCACAGGCAGGCGCAACTTAGCGCGCGACCTGTTCGATCTAGCGCTGCTCGTCCTGTTGACCTTCACGCCGATCAATTTAGTGACAGCGCGCGCGATTGTGGAAGGCCCAAGCATGCAGCCGACCTTCTACACAGGCGATCTGGTGATCGTCAACCGCGCCATCTACTTCTTTAGCGCGCCACAACGCGGCGATGTGATCGTGCTGCATAATCCGCGCAGCGCGCAAGGTGACGATCTGATCAAGCGCGTGATTGGCTTGCCCAACGAGACCGTTGAGCTACGCGATGGACGCGTCTATATCAATGGCCTGCTGCTAGAAGAGCCCTATATCCGCGAATTCTGCGGCCTAGGCTGCAATGGCAAGTGGACGCTCAGCGCCACTCAATACTTCGTCCTCGGCGATAACCGCGCGCAGAGCTACGATAGCCACAATTTCGGACCGATTGAGCAGCACCTGATCGTCGGGCAGGCCTGGATACGCTACTGGCCGCTCTCCAGCTTCACTATTATCGAGCATCCCAGTTATGCTCTAGCTAAGCCCTAGCGCTAGCCCTTGACCGAGCCTGCCAGCAGGCCGCGAATGAAGTAGCGACCGAGCAGGATGTAGACCAATAGAGTCGGCAAAGCCGTCAGGAATGAGCCTGCCATCTGCAGGCTGAAGTCAATGGCCTGCCCACCTGCTAGCTGGCTGAGCGCTACAGTGATCGGCTGCGTTAGCGGATCGGCTAAGGTGACGGCGAACAGATACTCGTTCCAAATCTGAGTGAACTGCCAGATGATCACGACCACAAAGCCTGGCAGTGAGAGCGGAAAGACCACTTCGGTGTAGAGCTTGAAGAAGTCGGCGCCGTCAATCTGCCCTGCCTCGATCAGCTCATCAGGGATTTCAGTGTAGTAATTGCGGAAGATCAGCGTAGTGATCGGCAAGCCGTAGACCACGTGCGTCAGAATCAGGCTCCACAGTGTGCCCGTCAGGCGCAATTGGCTCATCAGCTGGAAGAGCGGGATCAAGATGCTCTGGTAAGGGATGAACATGCCGAAGAGCATCAGCGGGAAGATGATATTGGCGCCGCGAAAGCGCCACTTGCTCAGCACATAGCCGTTCAGGGAGCCGATCAGGGCTGAGAGGAGCGTGGCGGGCACAGTCAGCAGGATGCTGTTCAGGAAGTTCGGGCTGAGCTTCTCGACGGCTGCGCCGAAAGCGTCCAGCGAGACTTGGCGCGGCAAAGTCCAGACTTGGTCGAGCGAGACTTCAGCGCGCGGCTTCAAACTGGTGACCAAGACCAGATAGATCGGTATCAAGTAGAGGATCGCCCAGAAGATGAGCGTGGCATAGATGGCAGAGCGCGTCAAGGCGCGCCGATTGAGCGTCCATCTGCGGCGTTGCAACACAGCCGAAGCGCTCATCGGCTCACCTCAGCGCGGAAGGCGTTGACTAAGTACGGCACGATCACGAACGCCACCAGGATCAGCATGATGACGGCGATGGCAGCGCCGAGCGCAAAGTTGTTGCCGCGGAAAGCCGTCAAGTACATGTGGATGCCAGGCACGTCCACGCGCAGATTATCGCCGCCTGCCATGACGTAGATCAGGTCGAAAATTTTCAGCGAGATATGCCCTAAGATGATCATGGCGCTCAGCGTGATCGGCTGCAGCAGCGGCAGGACGATATGCCGATAGACCTGCAGCTCATTGCAGCCGTCCACGCGGGCTGCTTCGCGCAGCTCTTCTGGGATGCCGCGCAGCGCTGCCAGGTACATCGCCATGGTATAGCCAGACATCTGCCATGTGGCAGCGATCACGATTGAGAACATAGCTAAGTTCACGCCATGCGCAGGGCGCACTACTTTGCCCAGCGCCTCAAAAGCGCCGCCTAGAAAGAACCAGCCGATCAGGCTCAAGCCAATTAGGCCTGTAATCAGCGCCTGCACAGGGCGCCGACGCCGTGCCGCGATCACCGCGAAAGCCAACAAGCCCACGATGATGGCGATAACCACAAGGCGCGAGGCATCTGCCCAAGTGAAGGTGACCAATTGGCGCCGATCCGTGAACCACGGCCACTGGTCGGCAGGCAGAGGCGCGCCGCCGAAGAGCGTCGGCAAGGTGTTCAAGCCGCTGCGCGGCGAGAAGAGCCAGCGCCAAACTGTGCCTG
Source organism: Chloroflexota bacterium (assembly GCA_003695215.1). Taxonomy (GTDB): domain Bacteria; phylum Chloroflexota; class Anaerolineae; order Aggregatilineales; family UBA2796; genus CP2-2F. The sequence goes on along the minus strand of RFIM01000027.1, from coordinate 1,709 downwards.
TGACCACAAACGAGAGCGCCATCGGGAACAGGAAGATGGTGCGGAAGAGCGACTCGGCGCGAATGCGCTGATCGAGCAGGATGGCGAGAAATAAGCCTAGCGAGAGGCATGCTGCGATGAACAAGACCGTGAAGACCACGGTGTTGACTAGCGCCTCGCGAAAGCGGAAGAACGGCAAGCCGCTGCCCACGAAGAGTTGCTCAAAATTTTGCAAGCCTACCGAGCTGATCTCGATGGCCCCTAGGCCTTGCCAGTTGGTCGTGGCGATGTAGAAGGTCTGCCCGATGAAGCCGTAGACGAAAATCGCCAACAGGATGACAGACGGCGCCAAGACTGCCAGTGCAGTCAGCCGATCGACGTTCAAGCGCATAGAGTCGTCACCTTAGGGCTATGAAGCAAGGCGGATCGCCTGCGCGACGATCCGCCTCACGCTCAGCGCTGAAGCTCAGCGCGTATAAGTCGTCTCAGCCAGCGCTTGCGAGGCTGAAGCCGCTAGCTCGACATCGCGTGTGGCGATGAAGACCGAGACCACTGTCTGGAAGTCGTTCAGGAACGCCTCAGAGGCGGCGGCGCCGTGCATCAGGCTGCCGACGAGCGCGTCCTTAGCGAAGTCAGCCGCGGCGCTTTGCAGGTAGCTGTTATACAGGTTTGGATTCTTCACATCGGCGTCAATGCGGGCAGGGATCGAGCCTTTGAGCGGATTGAAGGCATCTTGCCCTTCCACAGAGCCGACCAAGCGCAGCCAGGCCAGCGCGTTCTCGCGGTTAGGCGCGCCCTTCGGCAAGCCGAAGGAGTCGCTGAGCATGTTGAAGACGCCCGCAGTGCCAGGCGCAGGCGCATAGCCGAAGCCTTCGCCAGGCTTCAAGCCTTTGGTCGTGGTCATGTAGCCGGCGGCCCAGTCGCCCATGATGTAGAAGGCTGCCTTGCCTTCAATGACCAGGTCGTTGGCTTGCTGCCAGCTCAGCGAAGCGGCATCCGAGTTGGTGCAATCCAGAATCTTGTCAAAGAGCGTCCATGCAGCTTTGACGGCATCCGATTCCCAGCTCAGCTTGCCTGCGAACAGATTGCGGTAGCCTTCCACGCCCAGCTGCGCCAACAGCACGTTCTCAAAGAGATGCACAGCTGTCCAGTTTTCGCCCATTGCCAAAGGCGTCACGCCTTTCTCCTTCAGCATCGGGCACATCGCCAGGAAGTCGTCCCAAGTGGCAGGCACGCTCACGCCCCACTCCTGCAGCTTGGCAGGCACGTACCACATCACGTTGGAACGATGAATGTTGACGGGCACCGTCCAAATCTCGCCATTGTAGGTGATCAGATCGATCAAATCCTTCGGGAATTTATCCAACCAGCCTTCGCTGCGGAACAGCTCGGTCAGTGGCTCCATGCGGTTGGCAACTACCCACGTGCCCGTCAGCTCCTGCCCTGCATGGACTTGGAACGAATCGGGCGGATTGCCGCCTAGCATGCGCGTCTTCAGCACAGCGCGTGCCGCCACGCCCGCGCCACCTGTGACCGTGGCGTTGATCACCTCGACGTTGTTGTACTTCTGATTGTAGAGCTTGATGAGCGATTCAAGGGCTGGGCCTTCATCGCCTGCCCACCACGAGAAGATTTCCAGCTTGCCGCCGCCTTGTGCAGCCACTGTGCCGATCGTGGCGAAGACTAACACGCACGCGAGCAACAGAGTGTAAAAACGCTTGTTCATTTTT
>RFIM01000233.1 GCA_003695215.1 Chloroflexota bacterium | reverse complement strand
GAGCGTCTTCCACCACGCCATCTTGCCTTTGCTGAAGCGCCGCGATAAGCGCACCTTGCTTTACTGGGGCTATGTGGCTTTCCAGCATCACTTCGGGCGTGCGCCCGAAGGTGTGTGGCTGCCTGAGATGGCAGTAGACCTGGAGACGCTCCAGACAGTGGAAGCCTGCGGCTACCGCTACACTATCCTCTCGCAAGGGCAAGTCAACGAGCCTGTTGAAGTGGGCGGGCCGTTCTGGGTCGATCTGGAGAACGGGCGCCAATTGGCGATCTTCGTGCGCAACGATGAGCTATCCAACGACCTCTCGTTCAACGTCAGCGCAGCAGGCGGCGCAGGTCACTGGGCGCGCAACAAGCTCGGCGTGCGGCGCGCCAGCGGCTTGACGCTAGTGGCCGTCGGCGGTGAGACGTTCGGGCATCATCACTTGGGCGAAGAGCGCTTTCTGCATTGGCTTTTGGCGCATGAAGCGCGCGCCGTTGGCTATCGAGTCGTCACCCTGAACGAGCACTTGAAGAATTTCCCGCCTACTGAGACGATCACTGTCAAGCCGTTCACGACCTACAACGCCAACAGCGTCTCGCGCTGGTCGCTAGGCTGGAAGGGCTATCTGCTGCGCGCCTTCGACCATCTGAACGCCGCTTTGGACGAGCTGTACGTCGAGATGATGCGCCCTTTGAACGTGAACGTATGGCGCTTGCGCGACCTGTATGTGCATGTCTGGCTGAAGCACCAGACGGGCGAGCAATTCTTGGCTGAATTCGCGCCCAAGCTGACCAGCGAGCAGCAAGAGCGCATCTTGACCATGCTCAACGCGCAGTTCTACATGGGCAAAAGCTACACCAGCAATGGCTTGGAGCCTGAGCGCTTTGATAGCCCTGAGACGCGCTTTGGCATTGCTAACGCGGCGCTCGTGGTCAAACTGGTCGAGCAGGCCACAGGCGAGCGGCTTGGCAGCACGCTGCGCAACAATCTGCTCCTAGTCAAGGATGAGCTCAGCGGCTTGAATGGTGCCCAAGTCTACGATAGCGTCTTGGAAGAATTCCGAATTGGCGAGGCGACGCCTGCTACTAGCATCGAGCCGATTCCTGAGCCGCCAACTGACTCGTCGGTCGCGTCAGCTGAGTCGGCCTAGCAGCAAGGCACCAGCCGCTGCGAATACGCCTTTGGCGGCACATAGCCGCCTGTGCCGCGCTCTAGCGATAGGCTCTGTGCCAGCAAGCTCAGGTAAGGGCGCATGTTCTTGCCAGGGCAGGCGGTCGTCGGATTGAATTCATAGTGACCTGCCAGGTGAGTCAGCCTATAGGTTTGCTTGAGCCAGTAGAGCAGGCGTTGTAGCGCTACGAGTTGCGCCTGGCTTGGCGCTTCGACCTCAAAGTTGCCCATCAGGACGACTCCGATTGTCCCGGTGTTGTAGCCTGCCACGTTAGCGCCGCGCACTCGAATATCGCGCCCTTCATAGACTTTGCCGCTGCCATCGATGCCGAAATGATAGCCGATATCCGCCCAGTGGCGCGTGTTGCGATGAATCTCCTGCAAGGCGCGCATCGTGCCGCTATCGCGCAGCAGCGGGAAGCTGTGGTGGATGACCACAGTGGTGTAGATCGCGGCCAAATCGCCTTCGTAGACGTACCAGCCCGTTGGATTCTCGGCGCTAGCGAAGCCGTACTCTTCCTCAGCTGTGTGATCGGGCGGCAGTGCATTCCAGGCGGCGCGCGGTATGACGTTGGGCGGCAAGGGCGGCGCAGTCGGCGTTAGATTCGGCGTCGGCGTTGGCACGGCAGTGGCTTGTAAGGCATGGCTCTCAGCGCGGCGCGCCAAAAATACCAGCAGGCCGCCAAGACTGCAGCTGCCGCTGACAGCCAAGCCGCTCAAGCCGACTAGCCATGCCAGTAGCTCGCGCCGCGAAATGCCTTTGGGCTGCGCAGAGACTCGCCTACGCGTCTGCATACGGCTAATCTTCCATGGCTGTTTTGACGGGCAAGCTGACGCGGAAGATGGTCGCTTGGCTGGGCGCGCTCTCCACGCTGATCTGGCCGCCAACTTGGGTGACGATCTGCTTGCAGATGTACAAGCCTAAGCCAGTGCCTTGGCCATTCGGCTTGGTAGTGAAAAACGGCTCAAAAATGCTCTGGCGCAGTTCAGGCGGAACGCCAACGCCATTATCCCAGACCAGAACCTCTAGCGTGTTGCCCAAGCGCTGCGAGCGCACGCCCATGGCGGCCTCAGCGCTGTTGCTGAGCGCATCGCGCGCGTTCAGCAGCAAATTCAGCCACACATCTTCCAGATAGCCTTGCGGCGCACGGATGTAGCTTGGCGGATCGCTCTCCAGCTGGACTTCAAGATGCACGCCGCCGCGCGTCAGATGAACTGAGATCAGATCGAGGGTATTGCGAATTGTCTGATGCACTTCAACCCAAGCGGCTTTATCCTCAGGGGCGCTGCGCCGTGCTGTGCTGAGCAAGCGTTTGACCACAGCATGGGCGCGTTGCCCTGCGCGATTGATCGCCAAAAGCGCCTCGCGCTCAGGCGCATCATCGGGCAGATCGCTCAAGAGCAGCTCGGAGTCGGCCAGAATTGTCGTCAGCGGATTGTTGATCTGATGAGCGACCACAGCCGCCAATTCGCCAATAGTAGAAAGGCGCGCCGCCTGCACCAAACTGGCTTGAGTCTGCTTGAGATGGGCGAGGCTGCGCTCTAGATCGCGGTAAAGGCGCGCATTCTCAATGGCAGTGGCTGCCTGCGCGATGAGCGCAGTGGCGAGGCTGATCTCATCGGCGTTGAACAGGCGCG
>RFIM01000232.1 GCA_003695215.1 Chloroflexota bacterium | reverse complement strand
CTGCTGCGTGCAGACGCTCTGGATGTTCAGCTGTGGCACATCGGTCGGCGTAGGCGTGGGCGTGTTGGTTGACGTGGCTGTTGGCGTCTTGGTCGGCGTAGCGGTCGGCGTGTTAGTTGGCGTGTTGGTCGGCGTGGCAGTTGGCGTGGCAGTTGGCGTGTTGGTCGGCAATGGTGTGTTAGTTGCCGTGCTTGTTGGCGTAGAAGTTGGTGCGGCGATGCAAGTTGCGTTCACGCTCAGCGTTGCCGAGACGAACGTTGCCGAGACGTAATTGATGGTCATGCTAGAGTTGCCCGCATACGGACCGTAGGGCAGTAACTGACCAGCGTTGATTGTGAAGCTGCCGCTGCCGCCAGCCCCGCTTGGCTCAGTAACCGTCCAAGTGCCACTGGCAGCTGAGGTGCCACTGACATAGGCGATCACAAAAGTCGCGCTCAAATCTGCGTTGCACTGCACACCTAGGCTCAGCACAGCATCAGCGCTTGGCGTATTGCTCGGCGTGAAGGTAGCCGTTGGCAAAGGCGTGTTGCTCGGCGTGTTGCTCGGCTGAGGCGTCTTTGTGGGGGTTGGCGTCGGCGAAGGGCCCTCTGTCGCGGTTGCCGTTGGCGTGTTGGTAGGACGCGGTGTGTTGGTAGGACGCGGCGTGCGCGTGGGCGTGCGCGTAGGCGAAGGTCCAGGGCTTGGCGTGAAGGTCGGCGTGCGTGTATTAGTTGGTGCCTGTGTTGGTGAAGGCGTGAACGTCGGCGAAGGCGTAAGCGTCGGCGAAGGTGTGAGCGTCGGCGTAGCTGTCGGCTGCGGGATGCAAGTGCCAGTGGCACCAAGCGTTACGGACGCCAACTGCGAGGTGCTGTACTGGACTGTGATGCTTGCGTTGCCCGCGAAAGTGCCGATCACTGTGCTCTTGCCTGCGGGCACGCTCAGGCTGCCTGAGGTTGTGGTGCCTGTGTTAGGATCAAAGACGCTATACGTGGCATTGGCCGTGCCGCCACCGATGTTCACGGCAATGAAGGTAGCAGTTAGATCAGCATTGCAGGTGATGAACAACTGCAGCTGCGGATCCTCAGGATTAGCAGTTGGCGAAGATGTTGGTGAAGGCGTTGCGGTAGGCTCTTGCGTTTCTGTTGGCGTTGCAGTGGGCTCCTGAGTCTCTGTTGGTGCAGCCGTTGGTGTGGCAGTAGGCGCAGGCGCATCGAGAAGAGCTATGACAACGGTCGCTGTCGGTACTTCAATCAGTGGTGTTTCGGTCGCTGTTGGCGACGGCTCTTCCGTTGGCGGCACTTCAGTCGCTGTTGGCGGAGGCGGCTCCGTTGGCGGCACTTCAGTCGCTGTTGGCGGAGGCGGCTCCGTTGGCGGCACTTCAGTTGCCGTTGGCGGAGGCGGCTCTTCGGTCGGGCGCGCTGCGATGTCATCGGGCGTAGGCGTTACATCTACTGTGCCCCGTTGAAACGTGCCAGACAGAATGACCACAATCGCCGCTACAACGAAGATTGCCGCGCCAATGATGAGAACCAGCTGACGGTTTCTCTGACTCATGACACGCTCCTTGTAGGGTAGATCAACTTGGCGTCCGAAGTTTACTATAAGGCAGCCTTGATGATTCTACAAGCGTTTATGGGCAGATTTAACAAGAAGGCAATGGAGTTTTTGCGCGCTTTTATAACGTTTGGAGGGCATTTCATCTCGGAGGCAAAATGCTAAGGAATGGTAGATAGGTTGCAAAAACTGTAAAGATTAGGTGTTAAGATAAGACGGTTGGTCTATCAGAATTGAGAAATTCCGTAAAAGCTTTATGTTAGTCTTGCGCTGCAGAAGAACGCGATTGAGCGGCAAAAAGGATATTAAGCAGGCGATCAGCTTGAAGTGCCGCGCTGGGATGTCGCTTCGCGCTGCTGAATGCTCTGGATCATAGCCGTGAAAGTGCTGATAAGCGTCTGAAGAGCGGCTTCGTCGCTCGTAGTTTGAGCCAACTGCTGCAGCGCTGCGCTGAAGTTGCCTTCCGCGATCAGATCGAGCGCGCTGTTGACCTGGCTTAGGATGCTAGTCACTTGGCGCAATTGCTCAGCGATGTTGCGCATCATCACGATGCCAACAAAAGTATGTTGCGGCAGGAAATCTAAAAATGCCTCGCGGTATAGCAAAAGGCATTCAGTTGGCACGACTGCCACAGCTGAAGCTGAGCGCGGCTTCTGGTCGAAAATCACAAAATCGCCAAAGATGCGCGGCGCTTCAAGGTAAGCTAGATCGATCGCGTTGCCGTTGGCATCCTGCGTGAAGATGCGCACTTTGCCGCTGAGGATCAAAAACATCGAATCGCCGACGTCATCCTTGCGGAAAATCACTTCATCAGCTGCGAAGGCCTTGTGTGCCATGACTGCGATCAACGCTTCGAGCTCGCTGAGCGGAATGCCTTTGAACAAGCGTGCCATCTGCAGCTGCGCGACAACGCGCTGCTTGAAGGTGCTCTCTTGCAGAAGCGTTTGCGTTGCCTGTTGCGTCATGCTGTACCGTCCGTCGCGCTCTCATCCTTGCTGAAGCGCGCCCAAATGCCCGATCGGCCTTCGCCCTTGCGCGCCTCAGCCTGCGCTTTGGCGCGCCGCTCTAGCTCAGCAGCAGCCCTGCCAAAAGCGCCGCCTAGCATCACAGGCAATTGAACGGCTGTATCCATTGAGACGGCGCGCTCAGGCTCGGTCGGCGTCGCTTCCTCAACCGCTGCGATTGACTCGCTTGCCGCGAGCATGCTCAGCGCGCGCGCCTCTGTGAACCTGCCCGCGGCTACCTGATGCGCCCAGTGAATGCTCGTCTCAAGCGCCTTCGTCGTCTCACGGACGCGCTCTGCCAAGAATTGCAGCATCGCTAAAACCACTTGCGGACGGCTTTTGAGGAACAGGTTGAAGTGCGTGCGCTGCACCTCGATGACCAGAAGATCGCCTTTGGCGCGCGCACGCGCTGAGCGCGGCGATCCATCAATCAGGGCTAGCTCGCCGACCACGTCGCCCGCGTTGCAAAGGCGCAAGAGCTTCTCAACGCCATCCGCGCCAACTTTGTAGAGCGCAATGGCGCCCGACTCGATCATGTAGAGCGTATCGCCACTCTGACCCTGATCGAACACTATCTGGCCGTCTTCGAAGGCGATCTCGCGCACTGAACGGCTCAAGTTCTCCAAATCGGCTAGCGAGACGTCTCGGAAAATCGGCGCACGGCGCAACATGTTCGCCAAGCGCTCCAACTCCGCAGGCTCAAAGGTCTTGGCGCGCTCTGCAGCCAGCATCAGCGTATCGAACTGATGCACTTCAGTATGCTCCGACTCGGCGAGCGAGCGCCCGACGTTTTCATAGAGCCTTTGCTGCTTATCCAAAAACACGCCGCGAAAGAAGACCATCGCCAAAGTGCCGATCTTACGCTGTAGCGCGCCCATCTCAGCCGTCAGCTCGTCGATCTCCTTGCGCCAAGCCGAGCGCAAGCGTTCGCTGGCAGGCGTGTTCAGATTGCTCTTCAAAATGCCGATGTTCGCCTGCACAACCATCAGACGCCGCATTTGCTCGGCGATGCGCCTGCCAAAGCGCCCGCTCAAATCTTCGAAGACGCGATCGATGGCATCGGTGCCGAGCTGCTGCAAAGCCCGCCGATCTTTCTCGGTCACGCCGCGCATGTTCAGCATGGCATCGATGCGCTTCTTCTCATCCTGCAAGCCGCGCTGAATCTGCCGCCAGGTCATGAAGGCGCCGAAAGCGCCGACCAAAATAGCGATCATGAGCAGATGCGCGCCTTCGCCCAGCAAGGTGACGCTGTTGTTGTAGGCGGCGTGCAGCAAGATCGCCAAAAGAAAGCCCAGCCAAGGGTAGATCAG
>RFIM01000231.1 GCA_003695215.1 Chloroflexota bacterium | reverse complement strand
GGCATAATCTCACGCGGCAGTGGCGTGCGTATGCCTTCTTTCACTGCCATACGCCCGCGTTTATCAAGCCAGTGATAACTGACATTGAGGCAGTAGGGCGTTCGTTGCGGCGTGTACCAGATACCCTTGCCCAAGTTCTCAACAACAAGCACACCTTCGTAAATCGCGCCAACAACCATGCTTCGCAGCAGGCTACAACCTAAAATTTGTCCTTCATAGGCTCGCAAAGAGCGCGGATAGAGAAGCCGTGCTACGCTCTTAGCACGCAGTTTGAGCACAAAGTTACTGGTGCGCAACCGTAGCCTATCCAATGGATTGCGTTGTGGCGGCACTTGAAAGCCATCCAAAGGTAGATTTATCGGCTTGGGTTGTGCATTCACCAGCGCAGTGATTTGCCGAGCTTGCTGTTGAATGAACTGCTCATGATTGCTCAAGCATGCCTCAAGCTGCTGTATGCGCGAGCGCATGTCTGTAAGGTCGCTCAGCACAGCTGCAAGATCGGGAATACTTTCGTTTTGCATCTTAGTCGCTCCAGCCATGTTTTGCGTCACGTAGCATCTCAAACAGCTTGCAGGCTTAAAGCGAGTGCCTCAGACCGCGACATCCACGTGCAATGGGCCGAGTGGATCAGGCTGCGTTGTAGCGCTCGGCAGCCGCCCCTGCATTGACCAAGCGCCTGTCCAGGTGATCTCGACTTCCACCACTTGCCCACGCCAATCGCGCTCGTCGGCGAAGAAGACCAGCTTGTTCTGTGGCGTGCGCCCGCGCCATTTATCGCCTTGCTTGGCTTCCACCAGCACCTGGACGCGCCTGCCGAGCCATTGGGCGTTGCGCTCAGCGCTGATGCGCTCATGCTGCTCATCCAGCAGCTGACGGCGCCGCTCTTTCTCTGCCTCAGGCACGTCATCAGGCATAGTGCGCGCGCTCACAGTCTGCGGGCGTGGACTGTACTTGGCAATATGGACTTTATCCAAGCGCAAGTCTTCCAAGAGTTGGTAAGTTTGCATGAACTGCGCTTCTGTCTCTGTCGGGAAGCCGACGATCACGTCTGTGTTAATTGCCACGTCAGGAATGCGCGCACGGATGCGCTCGATCAAGGCGCGATACTGCGCCTGTGTGTAGCCGCGCTTCATGCGGCGCAGAATCTCGTCATCGCCTGCTTGCACAGGCACCTCAATGTGCGGCATCACTGCGGGCAATTCCGCCACTGTATCCAGCAGCTTATCTGTCATCCAATTCGGATGGCTGGTCAGGAAGCGAATGCGCAGCAGCCCTTCTGCTGTGCCGACTTCATGCACAATGCGCAGCAAATCTGCCAGATCGGGCCCATCAGGAATATCTTTGCCGTAGCGATCGACGATTTGACCCAGCAGCGTCACTTCCTTGACGCCTTGCCGCGCCAAACTGCGCACTTCGGCCACGATCTCGCCGACGCTGCGGCTGCGCTCCACGCCGCGCCGAAACGGAATGATGCAAAACGAGCAGGCATGCGAACATCCGTAGACTACTGGCACGTGTGCCGCCACCAGCTTGCCGCGCTCGTGCTCAGGCAGGATCAGCAGCTCGTCCTGCAGCGCGTCTTGCAAGGCGCGCGCCTCGGCTTCGATAGCGCGCGCGTTCTCCGCGCCGCGCTCTCTCAAAAAGGTCACCATCGGCTGCGGATCGGATGGCGCCATGAAGACATCCACGAAAGGAAAGCGCTTGCGCAATGGCAGCGGATCGCGCACGCCGACCATGCAGCCCATCAACCCGATCACTTTCTCAGGCTTTTGGCGCTTGATCTTGTGCAGTGCATGCAGACGCTGGACGCCCTTTTCCTCAGCGCCTTGCCGTACCACACACGTATTCACCACCAAAACGTCAGCTTCCTGCGGCGATTCTGCAGCGCGCAAGCCGAGTTTTTCCAGCTCGCTAGCAAGCCGCTGCGAATCGGCCACGTTCATCTGGCAGCCGAGCGTCCAAATAAAATATTGGGAATACCTTTGCTGAGTCGCCACGCGCTTACCCTCGTTATCAGGCCTCTGAACGCTATTATAACGAACGCTGATGAGCAAGGCTAGAGTCGCTTGTGATTGCGCGCAACATCTCAGCGACGCGGCGACTGCGCTAAGTACACATAAATCGGCCGAATGGCCCAGTCGCTGTTCAGCACGCTGAAGCCTGCCTCAGGCAAGCTCGGCACGCCCTCGTTGACGTAGCCTGGCAGTGAGGCAAAATTCAAGTTCCACAGAATCATCGGGCCCATGAAGGACGCCAATGGCTCGCTTTGCGCTAGCTCAAAGGCGCGGATGATGTACTGCGCTTGCTGAAGCTCGCTCAGGCGCTTCATCCAGCCGAGCCCAGGATCAGTCGGCGGAATGGCGAGCGGCCCTGCCACATGATCGCGATAGCGCAAATTCTCGAAGCTGGCCCAACCGAATTCAGTCGCCCAGAGCTTGCCATTGGCATGACCGAACTCGAGCATAATGTTGCGATAATCCTCGATGTTATCCAGGAAGAAAAAGAAGCGCTGATCGTCCCAGCCTTGCGAAGGATTGGCGCAGCAGCGCGCGTCCGGCGCATTAGCCCAGCCGTACGGATGAATGCCGATGCCGAAATTCGGATCGTTTATCGGCAAGCCTGCGCTATACAGCTCGCGCAGCCAACGCCGATCGTTGACCGATCCGTCAGGCGTATCGCCGGCTGGCGCCAAGCCTGCCGTCAGGACCACAATCTCGCTCGAGCGTTGCCGAATGGCCTGATAAGCGGCATCAAAATAGCGTTTGTAGATAGCGCCGCTTTTGGGCATGCCTGTCCACTCGCGGATCAGGTTTGGCTCATTCCAAATCTCAATGGCGTGGATGAAACTTGTTCCCCAGTTATCCAGCAAGGTGCCGATGAAGGCCGCGTAGGCGTTCGGATCGCTTGGCGGCCCTTCCATTTGGCCGCGCGCCTCAGGCGGGCGCGCCCAATCAGGCGCGTTGACCACGCTGATCATGATCTTGAAGCCGCGCCTGCCCGCATAAATCAGATTATCGCGGATCACGCTGAAAACCTGCGTGAACTGCCCTGGCTCGGGCTCCATCTCGCGCCAATTCACCTGAGTCTTGATCCAGCGCAAGCCCATGAACTGAACGCGATCCACCAAAAGCTGCCAGGCGTGAATCTCGACGTTGGCATAGGCCTGAATGCCCATCAGATCGGCGTTCAAGGTCGGCAAAGGCGGTAAGGTCGGTGTGGCAGTCGCCTCAGGCGTGGCAGCGATGGCAGGTGTAGCTGTGATGGCAGGCGTGGCAGTTACGACGACGATTTGCGGCGTCAAGGTCGGCGGATCGACCACTGGACCGAACGACGGTATGAACAGCGTCGGCGTCGGCACGACTTGCGCGCTGATCGGCATGAGCACTAGCAAGCCAAGCCCAAGTAACAGCCCGAGCGCTGCGAGAAGTCTGAACATGGTAGCATTCCTATCGTACGCTAGCAGATTTGTGCATTATACCATCATACAGGCCTTGTACATTCTGCAAAAGTTAGCGATCAGATTGTTAAACCTTTGGCGCTCTCGGGCTGAAGAAGCCCTGCTAGAATGAACGCGATCGTTCACTCAAGCAGTTTGCATTGAAGCACGGAGGACTGAAATGCCTGTCACACTAGAGCTGATCGAGAACGGTCGCGTTTTGTCCGTCACGTTTATCGATCCATGGGCGATGAGCGATGCGCTCAGCTTGTTTCCGGAGCTTGAGCGCATCTACAACGCCGCAGAGCGGCCAATCCACGCCTTGATTGATGCCCGACAGAGCAAGTTACCATCGTCAGGCGCCCTGCGTGCGCGTGAATCGCCTGCCTTCAAACATCCGATGAGCGGCCACATGGCAGTCGTTGGCGCGGCGTCGGTTGTGCGCGCCGTTGCCGAGACGGTCTTCAGGCTAGCGCGTTTTCAGCGCGTCACTTTCTTTGATACCTACGAAGAAGGCTTGGCGTTTTTGCGCACGCTCCTGGCTCAAGAAGCTGAAGCCAGCGCAGATAGCCAAGCTACCATGAATAGCTGAGAAGCAAAAGCGGGCGCTCTGATTGAGAGCGCCCGCTAAAAGACTAACGCATCATGTCAATCAGGATACCTTCGAAGGTATCGCACTCTGTGATCAAGGCGTTCACTACTTTTTGGAAGTAGCTCGTGTTGATCAGCGCTATCTCAGCGTTGTGCATGCACGAGAAGACTTGCTTGCCGCCGAGCTGCTCAATGCACCAGAAGCCGATCTTGTTTTGTGCGCTACGCTTAAGCAAGACAGTAGACAGATAATGCGGGATGCGATCCTCAGAGTCGAACTGTGCCATGCTTGGCACTGAAAACTCCAGCGTTGTATCGTAGCGAACGATCCACAAGGATTGTGTGCGCCCTGAGCGCATATTGAACTTGAGTAAGGCGCGCTTGTCGTTGATGTCGGCAATCTTCCAGCCGATCTGATCGCAATAGCGCCGAATCGTCCCTTGGAAATTTAGCCCTGAGAATAAGTCTGCAAGGCTCGACATGAAGTCTGACATAGCGCACCTTCCCTACTGCTTGCTTGATGCATT